>RGAU01000243.1 GCA_009919975.1 Gammaproteobacteria bacterium | reverse complement strand
TGGTCCGCGCAGATGTATCTGCTTTTCTCCCTAGGGCGCCGGGATGTGTGGCCAGCCGGGGATCTCGCCGTGCGCGGGGGCTTTGCCCGCCTGCAAGGGTGGGAAACGCGCCCCACGGAAGGGCAGGTGCGGGACGCCTCCGAACCCTTTGCGCCCCAGCGCAGCGCCCTCGCGCTTCTTTGTTGGCGGGTCTACAGCGAAGCCCCGCTCTAGGCGGGGACCCTGGCATAATGGCCCTTTCGCCGGCCCAGAGGAGGGCCCCTCGGTGAAGGCCTACCTAGCCCTTTCGCTCTCCATTGCCTTTGAAGTGCTGGCCACGGCCAACGTGCAGCTGTCCGCCCAGTTCACGCGCCTCGGGCCCACCCTGACCATGGCCGGGGCCTACCTGCTGGCGCTTTATTTCATGTCCCTGGCCCTGGCCTCCCTGCCCCTTGCGTTGGTCTATGCCACCTGGAGCGGCGTGGGGATTGTGGCGATCACCCTCATCGGGCGCCTGGCCTTTGGTCAGGTTTTGACCCCGCCGGCGCTGCTCGGTATCGCCCTCATTGTGGTGGGGGTGGTGCTGGTGAATGGCTTTGGCAACCGTGCCTGAAGCGTCGTTCTCCGCCTTTGATGAGGCCTGCATGGCCCGGGCCCTGGCCTTGGCGGAGGCGGCCGCGGCGGCTGGAGAGGTCCCGGTGGGGGCGGTGCTGACCCGGGGGGAGGTTATGCTGGGAGAAGGCGCCAACGGCCCCATTGGGGCCCAGGATCCCAGTGCCCACGCGGAGCTCTCGGCCCTTCGGGCCGCCGCGCGGGCCGAGGGCAATTATCGCCTGCCGGGCACCACGCTCTATGTCACCCTTGAGCCCTGCGCCATGTGTGCCGGGGCCCTGATCCATGCGCGGGTGGCGCGTCTGGTCTTCGCGACTCGGGAACCCCGGGCCGGCGCCGTTCGAAGCCAGTTTCAGCTGCTCGAGCAGGCCGCCATGAATCACCAGGTGGCAGTGGAGGAGGGGCTCCTTGGAGAGGCCTCCGCCACCTTGCTTCGTACTTTTTTCCGTGCCCGGCGCCAAGCGCCCCGCGCTCAGGAGTCTGTTCAGCCATGACCGATGTGCTCTCCCTCGCCGGCCCCCTCACTCTGACGGCGGCGCGCCAGGCCCGCTGGCTGAAGCAGCTTCAGCCCTTGGCCCCGGAGCTGACGGCGGTGACCGCAGCGGCCTGCACCTTTGTGGCGGTGGATGCCCCGCTTTCCGACGGGGAGCGGGGCCGCCTTGAAGAGGTCCTCGAGGGGCCGCCCTGGGCGCCTAGCGATGGCTGGGAACCTCTTGCGCTGGTGGTGCCGAGGCCTGGAACGCAATCGCCTTGGTCTACGAAAGCCACGGATATTCTTCATGGCTGCGGCCTAGGGACGGTCCAGAGGGTGGAGCGCGGGGTACGCTGGTACTTCACCGGCTCCCTGACCGAGGCGGAGCGGACGGCGGTGACGGCCCTGCTTTTCGACCGCATGACCGAAGCGCTCCTGCCCTGGGAAAGCGATGGCGCCCCCCTCTTTGTGGCCGAGGCGCCCCGGGTCCTTCGCACCGTACCCTTACTGGCGGAGGGGGCAGCAGCCCTGGCCGAGGCCAATGGAGCCTGGGGGCTTGCGCTTTCGGACGATGAAATTGCCTATTTGGCGGAAGCCTTCACGGCCCTCGGTCGGGATCCCACGGATACGGAACTCATGATGTTCGCCCAGGCGAACTCGGAGCATTGCCGACACAAGATCTTCAATGCGGACTGGATCATCGACGGCGAGGCGGTACCCCAATCCCTCTTCTCCATGATTCGCCACACCTACGCCGCGGTGAACGGGGAGGGCATTCTGTCCGCCTATAGCGATAACGCTTCCGTCCTTGAGGGCCCGAAAACCCAGCGCCTGTGGGTGCGTGGCGATGACCCGCGCTATGGCTTTGTGGAAGAGGCCGTGCCCCTCCTCATGAAGGTGGAAACCCACAACCATCCCACGGCCATCGCGCCCTTCCCCGGGGCGGCCACGGGCTCCGGGGGGGAGATTCGGGACGAAGGGGCCGTGGGTCGAGGCTCCAAGCCCAAGGCTGGGCTGACCGGCTTCACCGTATCCAATTTGAATATTCCGGGCCTCCCCCGGCCCTGGGAAACGCCCTACGGGCGCCCCGGGCGCATGGCCTCACCCTTTGAAATCATGCGCGATGGGCCCCTGGGCGCCGCTGCCTTCAATAACGAATTCGGTCGCCCGGCCTTGCTCGGCTACTTCCGCGCCTTCGAGCAAACCGTCGATTTAGGCCTGGGCCTTGAGCGCCGCGGCTATCACAAGCCCATCATGTTGGCCGGGGGCGTGGGGCAGATGCGCACGGAGCATGTGGAGGCCCTTCCCCTGGCGCCGGGGGACGCGCTGGTGGTGCTTGGGGGGCCGGCCATGCTCATTGGCCTGGGGGGCGGGGCAGCCTCTTCCATGGCAACCGGGGCGAGCCAGGAGGCCCTGGACTTTGCCTCCGTGCAGCGGGGCAACCCGGAGATGCAGCGTCGCTGCCAGGAAGTTATCGACCGGTGTTGCGCCCTGGGGGACGAAAATCCTATTTCCCTGATTCACGACGTCGGCGCTGGCGGCCTTTCCAATGCCCTGCCCGAACTGGCCAAGGACGGGGGTGTGGGCGGGGACTTCGACCTTCGCGCCATTCCCTCCGCCGAGCCCGGCCTCTCCCCCCTGGAAATTTGGTGTAACGAAGCTCAGGAACGCTATGTTCTGGCTATTCCCGAGGCAGCGCTGGGGCGCTTTGCGGAGATCTGCGAGCGCGAGCGCTGCCCCTATGCGGTGGTGGGGCGGGCCACGGGAGAGGATCACCTGCGCGTGGGCGATGCGCGCCTAGGCGCGTCCCCGGTGGACCTTCCCCTCCCCGTGCTCTTCGGCAAGCCGCCAAAGATGACCCGGCAGTTCGACCGGATCGATCGTACCCCGGACCCCATAGATCGCAGTGCTATCTCGCTTTCCGAAGCCGCGAACCGGGTGCTGACCGTGCCCGCCGTGGGCTCTAAGAGCTTCCTCATTACCATCGGCGATCGCAGCATCACGGGCCTCATTGCTCGGGATCAGATGGTGGGCCCCTGGCAGGTCCCCGTGGCCGATGTGGCCGTGACCTTTGCGGGGTTCTACGACGT
>RGAU01000242.1 GCA_009919975.1 Gammaproteobacteria bacterium | reverse complement strand
GCCGCACTCCGCGGTGGCGTTGGGATTCTGGAACTTCAGGACGTGATTCAACCCTTCCGTCACCAGGTCGATCTCCGTGCCCTGCACCAGAGGGAGCGCCTCCGGGTCTACATAGACCGTGAGGCCACCGTCCAGGGCGTAGGCCGTGTCCTGGGCCTCCGGGGCCTCCACGTAATCCAGGGCATACATAAAGCCCGAGCAGCCGCTCTGCTTCACGGCCAGACGCACGGCGACCGCGCCGCGCTTGGCCAGCTGACGCTGGGCGTGGGCCACCGCCGCCGGCGACATGCGGACGCCTTGCGTTGCTGCGGGGTTGAAGGTTTCAACGCTCATAGCCTGCCTGCGATTGCCGAGTCAAAGCCCCACTGGGGCGGTCGGGAATAAGTGTACGCGTATCCGAGGTCTAGATTAAAGCGCCTGGAGCGCGCTCTGATCGAGCTTCACCACCGCCGGCTGCCCGAGGATGCGCAGCAGGATCAGGGCCCGGGCTTCCCCGGACGCTTCCTGAAAGACCCCCTTTAACCCCGCGAAGGGCCCCTCGAGGACGGACTTCCACCGCCGCCCCGGGGGTCAGGGTTGGGGCCTGCCCATCCGATAGCTCATGCAGACCTGAGGTGGGATCCACTAGGGTCTTCAGACCTTCAATCACCCCTTCGGGGATGGGCTGGGGGTGCCCCGCGACGCGCACAAAATCGGTGACGCCCCGGGTGGAACGAACCGGGCTCACATCCTGCGCCTGCGGATCTACCCAGAGGAATAGGTAGCGGGAAAAGAGCGGCTCGACCTTAAGGGTCCAGGCCCCCCGCTTTCGGACCCGTCGCCCAATACGGGGCAGCCACACCTCAAAGCCCTGGCGGGCGAGATGGGTTTCCGCCTCGGCCTCCTTTCGGGGCTGGCTATGGATGGCATACCAACGGGGGGACATGACGATTCAAAACCCAGGCTGGAGCAAGGCGCCTACGGTGACGCGCTGGCGTGGGATGCGCAACCACCTGGGCCGCTGCGCAAAACGTTAGGGACCGAGGGAAGCCTTCAGTACGGGGCCAACCGCTTCTGGAATCAGCGTCAGAGAAACCTCGCGGGGACGCCCGGGCCGCACTTCCACGGGGAGCGCTAGCGGTTCAACTCCGAAAACCTCGCGCCCGCCTTCTGACCGCAGCAGACGCACCTCCAAGCGGTAAGTTCCCGGGGCAACCTCCCGCGCTAACCGGTCTTCCTCATAGAGCGCGCCCCAGGCCTTACCGTCGACCCGTACCTCCATCACGCCCCCGGCGGAGCCGCCCGCAATGCGCTCTATAGCGAGCGTTGTCGTGCTTCCCGACTCGGCATGAACACGCCCGCCAAGAAGGGCCAAGGCCACCAGGAATAAAAGACCCAGAGGACGAAAGAATGCTCGCCGCACGAAACCTCCTCCATAAGGCAACGTTTAGAAACCGAGAACGGCTTGTTCAGTTCTTATAAAACCCTCTGAAAATGACCAGAACAAGCAGTTTTAGTTGATAATTACAACCATTAAGGTGCCTGTTGGTGGCCTGCGCGGCCGGGATCGTTGAGCAGGGGCTTCCGGCGGCGCCATCCCCCAGGGGGAGACCATTGCAAATCGGGCATGAGGGGCGGGAAAGGTGGGCTCGTCCCTGAGCCCGCAACACTTCCCTGTTTTCTGACCACAACACCGGCGCTTTGACCGATGGGCTTGTGGGTATTTCGCTTGCACGCGCGAGAATAGCCAAGTTTTCTCGCAATCACAGCTTTGCACCAATCTGGATTTGTTAGCTAAAAACGCCCCCGCTCCGCCAAGAATTTGACGACTCGCCGAATGCGCCAGCGAACCCAGGGACTTGCCTTCACGCGGCCGGCCAGGCTCTCCCACACCCCCTCCCCAACTTGGCGCGATTTGCAAGTCATCAGGGGGCGTTACCCTCCTCTATCCGCTTCCGACGGTGATCGATGGAACCGGGATCATCGAGATCTGCCTTCCTTCGCGCCCACCAGGGCCAGGGGCGCTCCCAGGAGGCGAGCTTCCCCTCGGGGCCATAGCCCCTTGCGAAGATCTGCCGGGGATTCGCCTCCCTTGAGCGGGTCCGCCGACAAAACCCCTCGAAAATCAGAAAGCTGAGCAGGTTCACGGCGAACGCCAGGGGCACACCCATAAGATCGAAGACAAATGCCTCTTTGATAGCCCCGGGCAGGGACCACAAAAAAATGAAGCTTCCGAGGGAAGCGGAAACGGCCGCATTTAGCCAAAACCCGGGCCAGAGCCAGCGGCTTGCCGCGATCATGAATAAGGGAATGGCCAAAGCTGTCATCCGCTCGTCTCCTGTCGCTTAGGTGAGACCGCAAACCCAAACGCCGCGACGAGACCGCGAGGCAAGATCCAGAAGGTGGCTCCTCCCTGAGCCCCACGCACATCCTTGTGCAAGGTTTTGCCTTCTGGCCTGCCAACTTCAGCCGAGGCCGACCTGATCCTCCCGCGCAGCCAGGGCAATTTCAAAAGCAATTTCGCCCTGCCGCTAGCCTAAAAACCCCGAGGATTTCGCCATTTTTTTGACTCTTCTTCAGGCCCGCTTTCCGAATGAAGCGCTTAGCCTCTCGGCGAAAAACCGAAGCGAAGCAGTCGCTCATTTCCGTGGCGCGATTTGCAACTCCCAGCCTTTCTAGAGCCTCCGCTCTCGACATTGTTTAGGGCTCCCCGCGGTCGCTACCCCCCGCCGTAAAGGCGGAGAGACCACCACCGAGCCTTCCCGCATTCACCACGCCCACGCCTCGGGCCACAGAACTGGGGAACAGCCCCAAGGGACCTACCATCGAACCCGCACTCGGGTTGGGGCCAGCCGCCATCGTCGAAAGCGACAGCGCCTGAGGGCCTACCAGGGGCAGACTGAGCCCAAACCCGCCAACGATCTGGTCCAGCTCGCCGTCTTCCAGGGCTCGCCCTTTCTGCACCGACACTGCAACACGCACCGCTTCTCGCTTGGGATCCACCACGCTCTTCAGAATGCTCACCATGATTCCGTCCTCATCTCAAAGTCAGGAGGATCACTCTCGCTCGTGTCTTTGAAGAAAAACGGGACCTCAGAAATTTCTTACGACGCGTAGGGTCAGGGATGCCAAGCGCCCGCACGCTGCGGCCGTTACTCAGGATTTCTCTCCCAGTGGGTGAACTTAAAGCGCTTGTC
>RGAU01000241.1 GCA_009919975.1 Gammaproteobacteria bacterium | reverse complement strand
GGTAACAAAAGGGGTCATGGCATCCTTGGTTTCGCTAGATTCAGGCGCGAGGCCCTAAGCAGAGTGTAGTGAGTCCGCCCCGGGGCTGCAGCCCTCTTTTTGGGGAAACAGGGAGAACTGTGTTCGTGAATGCACCCCGTGCTGTGCTGACCGTTAGGGGCCCGGAGCATCCTGCCCTGCTGTCCACCGTTTGCGCGATTTTGGCAAAGCAGGGGGTGGCCCTCGATGACGTCTCCCAGAGCGTGCTTCAGGGCCAGGTGCTGCTGACGCTGGTGCACGAGGCCACGGCAGAGGCTTTCGCGCCGGTGCAGCGGACCCTTGAAGTGGCGCTCGAGCCCCTGGGCGCCGTCATCAGCTCCGCGGCGCTCACCGCCGAAGCCTGGGATCGCTGGGCCCAGGCTCTGCAGGAACCTCGGATCATTGTGACCGTCCTGGCCCGGCGCCTGGGCGCAGCGGAATTTGCGGCCCTCACCGCGCCCCTCCCTGCCCTGGGCCTTCGGGTGGAGGCGCTCCGCCGCTTGTCTTCCCCGGCGGCGGCCCAGGCGACGGAGCAACCCCGCGCCTGCGTCGAGTTTGCTCTCCGCGGCGGTGCTGATCAGGCCGAGCTACGCGCGGCCATGCTGGAGGTCGCGCAGCGCTTCGACCTCGACGTCGCCGTGCAGCGGGACGACGTTTACCGGCGGAACCGACGCCTCGTGGCCTTCGACATGGATTCCACGCTCATCGAGACGGAAGTGATCGATGAGCTGGCTCGCCGGGCCGGGGTGGGGGACGCGGTGGCGGCGATCACGGAACAGGCCATGCGCGGGGAGCTCGACTTTCAGGAAAGCTTCCGCGCTCGGGTGGCCCTACTAAAGGGCCTTCCGGAGGCGGCGCTGGATGAGGTCGCCAAGGCGCTGCCCCTATCGGAGGGCGCCGAGCGTTTGGTGAGCGCGCTTCATCGCTTGGGCTACAAAACCGCCATCATCAGCGGGGGTTTTCAGTTTTTTGGGGAGCAGCTGAAAGCTCGGCTGGGTATCGACTATGTCTTCGCCAATGAGTTGCCCATGGCCGATGGCGTGGTGACCGGCACGGTGGCGCGTCCCATCGTCGACGGGGCGCGGAAGGCGGAACTCCTTCAGGCCCTCGCGGCGCAGGAAGGGCTAGCCCTCGAGCAGGTCATCGCCATCGGCGACGGCGCCAACGATTTGCCCATGCTGGCCGCAGCGGGGCTGGGCATTGCCTACCGGGCAAAGCCCCTCGTTCGGGCGCGGGCAAGCCATGCCATTTCCACCCTGGGTCTCGACGGCCTGCTCTATCTGCTGGGCTTTTCCGACGACGACTTTGCCGCCTAGGGCCGGGCGTTAGTCCCTGCGCCCGGGCCCGAGGGTCGGCGCGTAGCTTTGCTTGCCCGCGCGACCGGGAATCTCCCGGGTGAGCTTAGGCACCAGATAGCCCGAGCGGGCTTCGCAGAGCGCTTGGTACAGCGCGAAAGCCGCGCCCTCTTCCACCGCGAAGTGCGCTGCCCCGGCCACGGGATCGAGCAGGTGCAAATAGTAGGGAAGGATGCCGGCGGCGAAGAGGGCGTCGCTGAGCGTGGTGAGCGCTGCCAGGTGATCATTCACCCCCCGAAGTAACACGGACTGATTGAGCAGGGTCACCCCTGCGGCGCGGAGCGCGGGCAGCCGGTCCGGGAGCCCCGCCCGCAGCTCCTGCGCGTGATTCACATGCACCACGAGCACCGCCTGAAGGCGGCTGGCGGCCAGCCGATCCACTAGAGCACCAGTGATCCGCTGGGGCAGCACCACCGGGGTGCGGCTGTGCAGACGCACCCGTTTAAGGTGGGGAAGCGCCTCCAGGGCCGTGAGGAGTGCGGCGAGCTTCTCATCGTCCAGCATGAGGGGGTCCCCCCCGGAGAGGATCACCTCTTCGATGCTGGTGTCCCGTTCCAGGTAGGCGAGGGCCGCGGGAAGCTGGGCGCCGCCGCTATGGCCTTCGCTGTAGGGGTAATGACGCCGAAAGCAGTAGCGGCAATGCACGGCGCAGGCGCCGGTGGTGATCAGCAGGGCGCGGTTTTGGTATTTGTGCAGTAGGCCGGGCACAGGGCTGTGGGCTTGCTCCTCCAGCGGGTCCGCGGAGAAGCCTGGGGTGAGTGCGCGTTCGTCCTGGCTCGCCAGTACCTGCAGGAGCACGGGATCGGCAGGGTCGCCGGGGTTCATGGCGGCGAGGAAGGGGGCCGGGACGCGCACGGGAAAGGAACTCGCGGCGTCCGGCGCAAGGGCTTCCTGGTGCGCTTCAAGGCCTAGGGCCGTGAGGAGCGCCTCGGGCGTGCGCAGGGCGTCCCGAAGCAGCTTGCGCCAATCCTCGGGCTGCCCAGATTCCAAGCTTATAGGTATCATCACGCCCCGCTGCCAGGGTAGAGGAAAGAGGAAAGGCGATTTCGCCTCCCGCCGCACCCAGGCCTTTGGCCTTTGCCCAGGGTTCGCCGCTGGCGGGCCCCTATTATCCGCATTGGCGACTTGGGAGACATCATGGCGTCCTACTCTACTAACGAATTTCGCTCAGGGCTGAAGGTGCTTCTCGACGGAGAGCCCTGCGCCATCATGGAAAACGAGTTTGTGAAGCCCGGGAAGGGGCAGGCCTTCAACCGCGTGCGCCTTCGCAATCTTAAAACGGGCCGCATGTGGGAACGCACCTTCAAGTCCGGGGAATCCATCGAAGCCGCGGATGTGATGGAACTCGACATGGAGTATCTCTACAGCGACGGCGAGTTCTACCACTTCATGAAGACCGACGGCAGCTTCGAGCAGGTCGCCGCTTCCGCCTCCGCCGTGGGGGGCACGAAGGAGTGGCTGAAAGAGCAGGAGTCCTACCAGATCGTGCTCTGGAATGAAGATCCGATCTCCGTGACGGCGCCGAACTTCATTGAGCTTGAGGTGGTCGAGACCGATCCCGGCATCAAGGGGGATACGGCGCAGGGCGGCTCCAAGCCCGCGACCCTTTCCACCGGCGCCGTGGTGAAGGTGCCCCTTTTCGTCAACCAAGGCGAAATGATTCGCGTCGACACGCGTAGCTCCGAATACCAGAGCCGCGCCAAGGGCTAGCCGTGGCCGAGCACCCCTGGATCCCCGGGGGGAACCGGGCGCGGTGGCAACGCCGCGCTGAGCTCTTCGCTTATCTGCGTCAGTTTTTCGCCGAGCG
>RGAU01000025.1 GCA_009919975.1 Gammaproteobacteria bacterium | reverse complement strand
TCGCCGGCCTGCCAGTCCCGTTCCGAGACGTCATTGCCGGCGGTAAAGCCAAAGATCTTGCTGAGCGCCGCTTCCCGCGGCACCTGAAACGTCGGCTCGCCGATGACGATGACCACTTCCCCTTCATAGTGCAGATTTTTCGCGCGCCGAGGGTAGGGAATTACCGCCCCAGGGCCCGTGATGGAGCCCGGCAACTTGGCAAACATGCCGAGGGCCGTCGGGTCGGGACGGTCCGTGGTGTGGCTTGGATAGTTGTAACCAATGGCGATGACGGAGCGCGGCGTCACCGGCGCGAGAAGCTGAGACGCCTCGACGGCGCGCGGACTCCCAAGGGCCTGGCCGCCGGCCCAGGGCGCCCCATCCAAGGGCTGAACACGGCCATCGGCAAGGCGCTCCCCAAAGTGCGCCATGCCCGCTTCGTCGGCAAAACGCAGATAGGTAGCGGCCTGCAAGGGCAGCGCCAGCACCGCCAGCGTCAGCACGGCCCAGCGCGCCCAGCGCCGCTCCCCGCGAATCTTAAGGTTGCTCCCCATACGCCTTCTCCCCTTATCCTTAGAAGCAAAAGTTTAGCGCGGCCCTCGCCGGAATGCTTTTGTCCATCGGCCGCCTGGGCCATCATCGAGTCTAGAACAAACGAGGAGGGAGACAGGCCCATGGTAGAAATCAACGATCACGGCGCGATTCGCGTCCTCACCTTGAACCGGGAACCCCAGCTCAACGCCTTCAATGGCGGCCTATTCGATGCGCTGGTGGAAGGGCTCCAGGCGGCTGCGGAGGACGGCACCGTTTCCGTGGTGGTGCTGACGGGTAAGGGCCGGGCCTTCACCGCCGGCGCAGACCTTACGGAAATGGGCCAGAAAACCGCTCCGCCGAAGCATGGCTTTCCCGGGCTCCTGGAATGCCTCATCGACTACCCCAAGCCCATCATCGCTGCCGTAAACGGCGTCGCCGTAGGCGTGGGGGGTACGGTCTGCGGCCTCGTGGACATGGTCTTCATGGCCGAATCGGCCAAGATGCGCTGCCCCTTCGCCGCCCTGGGGATTAACCCGGAAGCGGCCAGCAGCCTCACCTTCCAGCAAATCATGGGCCCCCAGCGCGCGGCCTGGTTCCTCTACAGTGCGGAAACCCTGAGCGCCCAGGAAGCCAAGGCCACGGGCATCGCCCTCGACGTGTTCCCCGACGAAGGCTTCCTCGAAACCGTCCTCGCGAAGGCTGAGATTCTGGCCCGGCAGGCGCCAAACTCCCTGCAGGAAACCAAGGCCCTCATGATGGCGCCGAAGAAGGCCGCGTTCCGGGAAATCATCGCCCTGGAAAACGAGGCCCTCACCCGCACCGTGGGCAGCCCCGAGAACCGGGAAGCCATCGCCGCGTTCATGGAAAAGCGCAGCCCGGACTTCACCGCTGCCCGGCTCCGCGCCGCGCAAAACGGCTAGAGTCCGCGAAGCAGCTCCAGCACCAGGAGCAGCCCCAGGCCGGCGCCGAGGGCCAGCAGCACGTTCCGGCGCCACAGGCCCACTAGCAAGGTGCAAAGCGCCGCCAGGAGGCGCGGCGCGTCAAATTCCCCCCCGGTGGCCGTGGGCCATAGCACCTGCGGCGCCACCAGAGCCGGGAACACCGCTACGGGCACGTAGCGCAGCAGCCTCAGCGCCAGGGGCGGCAGAGTCCGTCCGCCCAGGAACCCCAGGAAGGAAAAACGAATGAGGTAGGTTCCCAAGCCTAGGGCGGCAATGGTGAACCACAGGGTGCCGGGGGCAAGCTCAGCCATGGGCCTCCCTCCTACCCTCGAGCGTCGCCCCGGTGACCATGCCCCCCGCCACGGCCAGAAGCATGCCGCTATTGAGCGGAAGCTGATGGCCCAGGATCGCTAGGCCCATAGCCACCACCGCAGCCGCCACGCTAGGCCAATCCTTCAGCATGGGCGTCACCATGGCCAGGAAGGTCAGGGGCACAGCAAAGTCGAGCCCCGGTACCGCCGCCACCGTGCTTTGGGCCTGGGCCCCGAGGGCGCAGGCCAGAATCCATATCCCGCAGATCGGCGCGGCGGCGCCCGCGTAGTAGGCAAGCCTAGATGCCTGGGGCTCCTCCCGGCCCTGGAAGCGCAGCAACGCCAGGGCGCCCAGGTAGGGCACCAGGGACGCCGAATAGAGCGCCATGCGCAGATTCACGGCGAGCCCGGTCCCCACGGCCACGGAGACCGGCGCCCCCGCATCCAGAAGCTCGAGGGTGGCGAACTGCGCCGCACCGGCAATCACGAGCGTTGAAAAGCCCAGCGTTTCTGCCAGGGAAAGGCCAAGCTCCGCGGCCACTACGCCAAAGAGCAAGGCAAAGGGCCCCACCATAACGATGAAGGGGGTGCCATCGCGCACCCCCTCCCAAAACACCGCAGACGGCCTCGGGGACAGCGCCGAACTCATGGGGCGTCAGTTTCAGGCAGCAGTAAGCGGAGCCCGTTTCCCTTTCCATAGGCTCGGGTGAGCACGGCGAAGATCACCAGCAGGGCCCCATAGACAGGCAAGAAAGCTTCGCCAAGGAGGACCCGGGGGGTTTTCGCCCAAAACAGCGCAAGACGCCAAGCCAAAGCACGATCCCCTGCGCCCAGCGCTGCCCCGCGGCCCCGCGCACCGCCAGCACCGCGGTAAAGGCCGTGGGCACAAGCAGCGCCGTGGGAATGACGAAGTGCTGCCCCAGTACGAAGGTTTGCAGCACCGCGAGGGCGCCGAGGAGCGCCAGGAGGGCGAGCACGCCCTCAAGGCCGCCGGCCAGACTAAGCCAACGTCTCCGCAGATCCCCCAGGGTCACCGCTGGCTCCGCAGCAGCCGCCCGGGACGGGCACCGGTATCTTCATCCTCAGCGCGGGTCCGCACCCCGGCCACCCAGGTGCCCCGATAGCCCTTGGCGTGCTGGAGAATCCGCGCGCCCCCGGCGGGCAGATCCCGGCGCACTTCCAGGTCGCCGAGGGACAGGCGCTTGAAGTCGATCCAGTTCACATCCGCGCGCAGACCGGGAAGAAGCGCCCCGCGATCCTTGAAGCCAAAGAGCTGGGCGTTGCGCTGCGTTTGCCGATGGACCAAATGCTCCAGGGGCAAGGTCGCGCCTCGGGTGCGGTCCCGACCCCAGTGGGTGAGTTCATAGGTCGGGGCCACGGCATCGAAGATGACGGTGACGTGGGCGCCAGCGTCGGAAAGGCCCGTGACGGTCTCCGGGTGCAGCTGCATTTCCCGCACCGCATCGAGGTTGTGATCGGCGTAGTTGGTGAAATACATGACTACGAAACGCTCCCCCGAGCCGGCGGTAAGGGCGTCGTAGAGGAACGCATGGGGATCCATGCCCTTGGCCTTGGCCTGGGCTGCGAAGCTTTGGGCCTGCGTGGGCTCGTAGTCCCGCGCCTCATCGAACAGGAAAATCTGGTCGAAGTTGAGCTCGGCGAAGGCCACCCCATTTTCCATGGTGCCAGGGAGGGGGTGGGGCACACTTTGCTCCCCCAGAATCGCCGCCCGCCGCGTCGGATCGCGAAGCGCTTCTAAGCGCGCCTCAAAGCTCAATTCCTTCAGCTCAAGGTAGCTTGGGCGGCGCATGAAAGGATGGTAGGTGCGAAGACTCATGACGATGCCCGTGGGCCGGGCGCCCACCTGGGGGAAGACCTGGGCGCCGGCGGCGTTCTCAGCGCTGACCTGATCGAGCACCTCTTTCCACCGGGTGGGCCATTCCGCCACCTGGAACAGGGTGAAGGTGAGAGGACGCTGCGCTTCCCGAGACAGCTGGGCCATGAGCCGGACTTCGTCCGCCAGGTCATGGGGCTCCTCTCGACCTGCGGCAGCACCGCTGCCCAGGGTGCTTGAGGGAATGATCTGAAACACGCCCTTCCCCGCATCACGCAAGGCCCGCGCCAGGGCCAGCACCTCGTCGTCCTGGGCGAAGGTGCCCGGGACCGGCTCACCGCGCACGGAAACGTGGCCGAGGATCCGGGACGTGGAGAAGCCCACGGCCCCGGCGCTTACCCCTTCGGCGACCAAGCGGCGCATGGCCTCTAAATCCTCCGCCGTGGCGGGTGCGTTCTCCCGGCCTCGGGTGCCCATGACGAAGTTCCGCACGGCGCCGTGGGCAATGAGGGAGGCCACATCGAGGGCGTAGACCCGAGTCGCCAGGTAATCAAGGTATTCGGGATAGCTCGACCAGGCGCCCCAGGGCATGCCTTCGTAAAGGGCGGTCCCAGGGACGTCCTCCACCCCTTCCATAAGCTCTATGAGGTCCTTCTCACCGCCGGGGGCCACGGGGGCGAAGCCCACACCGCAGTTCCCCATGACGATGGTGCCCACCCCTTGCCCCGAGGAGGGCAACATGGCGTCATCCCAGGTCACCTGACCGTCGAAGTGGGTGTGAATATCGACCCATGCCGGGGTGACCAGTCCCCCTTCCGCATCGATCTCCTCCCGACCCCTTCCATCGAAGGACCCCACGGCGGCGATCAGGCCATCCTTGATGGCCAGGTCCCCCTGCCGCGGCGCGGCGCCGGTGCCGTCCACCAAGGTTGCGTTGCGCAGAACGCAATCAAAAGTATTCATGCTCATCCCCTTCCCTATTGTCCCGTTTAGGCCCACGGCCAGAACCGCGCGCTTGCGCCTAGCCCGCTACAGCCCGCATTAATCGATCACGAAGGGCGGCCCAGGCTGGACCCTCCGGCAAGGCCTCAACCCACGCGAAGGGCACCTCGGCCCCCTCCAAGGCATAAAGCCCATCATAAAGGGCCCGCCCAAAGCCTTCCGGGGCCTCGGGAAGCACCACGAGGGGCGCACGCCGCGGCCCCAGGCGCCGCGCCACCGCGCTCCGGCAAAGAATGGCATCGCCCCCGGGCCACGCCGCCTCGAGCCCTGCCTCATCGGTGAAGCGTAAGGTCACCGACTCCGGGGCATAGTGACGATGGCGCATGCCTGGCGCGAGGGCTGGCAGGCCCTGATTATCCGCCGGGGCTTTTTCCTCCCCCGCAGGCGATGGAACGGTCACCCCGAGCACGGAACTCAGGGCCTCCGGCCCCAGGGCCCCGGGGCGCAAAATACGCGGCGCATCCCCCAGCAGGGAGAGCACCGTTGATTCATAGCCGAGGGGCGCGGCGCCCCCATCGAGCACCGCGGCGATGCGGCCGTCCAGAGTACGCAGCACATGGTCCGCCGTGGTGGGGCTCGGGCGACCGGAACGATTCGCTGAAGGCGCCGCTAAGGGACGCCCCACAGCCGTCAAAAGCGCCAGGGCTACGGGGTGGTTCGGAACCCGTAGGGCGACGCTGTCCCCGCGAGCACTCACCCGCGCCGGCACCCGGTCCGTCTTTGGCACCACCACGGTGAGAGGGCCCGGCCAGAAGGCCTCCGCTAGGCGCCGCAGGGCCTCGGCCTGCCAGGGCGTCGGCTGATATAACCCCTCCGCCTCCGCCAGACTCGCCACGTGCAAAATCACGGGGTTGTCCTGGGGCCGGCCCTTCGCGGTGTAGATTCGCGCCACCGCAGAATTGCTCAAGCCATCGGCACCCAGGCCGTAAACCGTTTCCGTAGGAAAGGCGACGAGTTCCCCGGCGCGCAGCAGCTTAGCTGCCCGCTCGAGGTCTTCTTCCACCGCCGCCATAAGGCGATCGGTATGCATGCCGTGGCCTCAATGCTCAGCCCGGCGCAGGCTGAGCCCCCCGTACGAGGCGTCCCGGAAGCGCCCCCGTAGCCACGCCATCTCGGTAGGTCACCTGACCGGCCACGATGGCGTAGCGATAGCCTTCCACATCCTGCATGAGCCGCTGACCGCCGGCGGGCAAATCCCGTTGCATGCGCGGTGGACGCAGCCGCAGCCGGTCGAAATCAATGATGTTGAGATCCGCCCGATAGCCCGGCTTTAGCACGCCCCGATCGAAGAGCCCCATGGCCTGGGCCGTATCGCGACTATGCCACTGCACCACTGTTTCCACGGGAAGCTTTCGACCCCGGCGCCGATCCCGGGCCCAGTGAGTCAGCATGTGGGTGGTAAAGCTGGCATCGCAAATGGTACCCAGGTGAGCGCCTCCATCCCCCAGGCCGAGAATGGTCTGAGCGTGCTCCATCATTTCGAGCACCGCATCGAGATCGTTCTGCGCGTAGTTCAGGAACGGGAAATACAGCATGGCCCGCCCTTCGTCCTCGAGCATGAGGTCGAAGGCCAAGGCCGCGGGCTCGACGCCCAGGCGCCGGGCGCGGGCCCCGAGGGATTGGCTTGGGTCCTGTTCGTAATCCGGCGGATCACCGAGCACAAACATTTTCTCGAAGTTGGAAAGCACCGCCTGCATGAAGGGGTGATCGGCCTGGGGCGCCTCCCCCAGAAGGGTAGCTCGCAGCGCCGGATCCCGGAGCCGGGCAACCTTCTCCGCCAGGGGCAGCGCCTGAAGTGCCTGAAAGCTCGGGTGGGCGACGAAGGGGTTTAGGGTGGCATCGAGGCCCAGCATGAGGCCCACGGGACGATTTGCCACCTGGCCACGCACGGGAAGCCCCGCCTGCGCCATGCCTTCAAGCCAGCCTAGGAGCTTCCGGTAGCCCTCCGGAGCCCCCTCCGTTTGCGCGAGAGACAGGGACAGGGGCCGGCGAGACTGCTCGACCAAACGGCGCAGCATGGCCATCTCTTCCCCAGGGTTCTGGAAGTCAGACACAAACTGAAGCACCCCCTTCCCCTCGGCCTTCATAGCCAGAGCAATGGCCATGAGTTCGTCTTCCGCCGCGGTGAGCGTCGGCGTGGGATCCCCGTCCGCCGTTTGGTGGTTCAAGGTGCGGGAGGTGCTAAAACCGAGGGCCCCGGCAGCCATGGCTTCCCGGGTGAGCTGGGCCATGGCCTGGATGTCCGCAGCGGTGGCGGGCTCACGCCGCGCCCCCCGCTCCCCCATCACGTAGACGCGCAGCGCCGCGTGGGGCAGCTGGGCCGCAAAGTCGATGTCGTGATCCCGCGCCTCCAGCGCCTTTAGGAAATCGGGAAAGCTTTCCCAGTTCCAGGACAGCCCTTCCGTGAGCACGACCCCGGGGATGTCCTCCACCCCTTCCATCAAGCGGACGAGGGTGTCGTGATCTTCTGGGCGGCAGGGGGCAAAGCCCACGCCGCAGTTGCCCATCACCGCGGTGGTTACGCCATGATTGGAGGAGGGGGTGAGGCGGTCATCCCAGGTGGCCTGGCCATCGTAATGAGTGTGCACATCCACAAAGCCCGGGGTAACGAGCAGGCCGCGGGCGTCGATCTCCTCCGTCCCCTGGCCGAGCCGTTCGCCCACGGCGGCAATGCGACCGTCCTTCACCGCCACGTCGGTTTCCCGAAGCGCCGCCCCCGTTCCGTCGGCCACGGTGCCGCCGCGGAGCACTAAATCGAAATCTGCCATGCCCGTTACTCCTCTCCCTAGAGGCTAGAGCCTAGGGTGGGGAGTCGGTCTCGCGCAAGGGTTCCAGGAGGACCGGCGGAGGGGTCCCAGGCAGGGACAACGCGGCAAGCGCATCGGGGCGATAGCGCGCGAGGAGCGCAAGGAGGATGGCCGTAGTCTCCTCGTCGAAGGCGTAGTTCAGGGGCTCGGGACGAAAGTGGAGCTGAAAGGCGCGCAGGGCGTAGCGGGTCTCGACATCGAGGCGCCCCGTGGGGGTCAGGTCAAAGCCCCAGGCCGCCAGCGCCGATTGCCGCGTGGCCAGGGGCAAAGGCGTGTCCTGAAGCCAGGCCCGCCAGGCCCTGAAGGTGTCTGCCTCGTACCAGGGCCCCACACCGGCCTCGTACAGGCGCTGCCAGGGGAAGAAGGGACCCGGATCGACCTTCCGCGTGGGCGCGATGTCAGCGTGGCCCACTACCCGCTCCGGGGGGATATCGGGATGGCGCGCCAGAATCTCCTGGCTCAGGGCGATAACCTCGGCGAGCTGCGCCTCGGAAAAGGGTAGATAGCGGCAGCGATCCGCCTCAGGCCCCGGAAGGGGCTCCGCCAGCCGATGATCGCAGGTCGATGCGTTCACGATTTCGATGCCGATGGAGGAGTTGTTCAGGGCCGTCTCCCCGGCCCAAACGCTTCGCCCCGCATGCCAGGCCCGGCGATCCTCGGCGACAAGGCGCAGAGCCCGGCCGCTGGTGCCGGGAAAGGTGGGGTCGTTTAGATCGGGGACCAGGTAATGGGCGCTGACGGCGCCCGTATCCGCTCGGGTCAATAGCGCCAGGGACCGATCGAAGGGTTCGGCGGTGAAATGAAGCACCAGATGGCGAATGCGGCTGCCCTGATTTTCCGAGACCACATCAAGGCGGGGCGGGGCCACGCAGGCGCTAAGGGAAAGCAGCGCGATCCCCAACAGCATAAGCCTCACTGGGCAGCGCCGCCGCGATCGCGCTGAAGCAGTAGGATGCCGCGCATGGTGGCCAGCAGCGCGAGGCGATGCTGGGCCGCGGCGAAGGTGGCGTAGATAGGATCGTCATCTAGCAGCTGGCACCGGTCCGTGCCGCAGGGGAAGCTTGTGGCGCGGCCGAAGCGATTGCCCGCCTCCCCGTAACGCCCAAAGCGCCCGGGCTCCCCAAGTTCCCAGAAGGCATACCAGGGGCTTTGCATATCGGCGATGGGCTGGCGCAGCGCATCGAGCGTAGCCCCCGCCGTTTCCTCAAGCAGCGCATCAAAGGTGAGACCCTCGGGCGTTTCCCCCAGAGCCTCACAGAGCTGCTCCCCGGCCTCGCTGAGGCGCGCTTCGTCGATGGGGTAATCGGTAAAACGATCCCCCGAGGGCCAGCGCCAGGGTCTAGGGTGGAAAATGGGGACGACGTTGGCGGGAATGGTGACGCGCTGGAGGTAATAGAGCACGCTTCCCAAATCCTCGTAGCGCAGCGTGGCCCGCACGCCGTCCTGCATCAGAACCTTGGCGGCCCGGTCCTCGAAGCGGTCGTGAAGCCGCGTACTCACCAACCACAACCAGCGCCGATCCTCCTCGCCCTCCGCGCGATCGTAGTACCCCCAGCGGGTGGCGCGGCGCAGCACGCCGGCCTCCCCCTCGGCGACATTCCCGAGCACCAAATTCCGCACCTGGAGCGCCGACAGCCGGGGCGTCCCCGTCCCCTCTACGCACCGGTTAAAGGCTTTCGCAGCGGTGAAGGTCAAGGTCTGGAGCGTTTCTTCCGGGTAGGCCCGGGCCGCACCAGCCAGGATCATGAGCACGAGCACGGCGCATCGCCCGACCCTCGCCTTACGCCCTACCCGAGTTGCGCTCACCCTTGCCATCGCGGCCTCCCTTCTTTTCAACGCTCAGCATACCGCCCCCGGCGATCCAACCCTAGGGCCCGGCGGGGCTTAGGGCGTATGCTTAGGCCACGGGCAGCGGTACTGAGGAACCGGGATGACCACCCCCCTACTCACCCTCACGGACCGGGGCCTGCACTGCCCGGACGGGGACTTCACCATCGACCCCTGGCGCAAGGTGGATCGCGCCATCATCACCCACGGCCACGGCGATCACGCCCGCAACGGCATGGGTCACTATTGGACCGCCGCCCCTGGTGTGCCCATCCTGCGCAAGCGCCTCGGGCATTACAGCCCCGTGGAAGGCGTTCCCTACGGCGAGCGCCGGACCTTCGGCGCCGTCACCGTCTCCTTCCATCCCGCAGGGCATATCCTGGGCTCGGCCCAGGTTCGGGTGCAGCGGAACGATGAGGTCTGGGTCGTCACGGGAGATTTCAAGCGAGAACCGGACCCCACCTGCGCCCCCTTCGAGCCCGTGCCCTGCGACGTGCTGGTGACGGAAGCCACCTTCGCCTATCCCATCTATCAATGGCCACACCCGGATACGGTGATGGAGGAAATCTACGCCTGGTGGCAGCGCTGCGCCGCCGAAGACCGACCCGCGGTGCTTTACACCTACGCCCTAGGCAAGGCCCAGCGCATCCTCGCCGGGCTTCACGCCTTCAGCCGGGAGCCGGTGTGGCTCCACGGCGCCATTGATGGGCTCACCCGCCTGTACCGGGATGCGGGCGTCACCATGATCCCCACGGTCCCGGTGAGCGAGATGCCCCGAAGTGATCGCGGCGCGGGGCGGCTCATCCTTGCGCCCCCCTCCGCCGCAGGGTCGAAGTGGGCCAAGCGCTTTCGCGGCGCCAGCACAGGCTTTGCGTCTGGGTGGATGCAGGTGCGGGGAACGCGACGTCGGAAGGGCTATGACGAAGGCTTTGTCCTCTCTGATCACGCTGACTGGCCCGGACTACTCCGCACCGTTGAAGACAGCGGGGCAAAACGCGTGCTGGCCACCCATGGCCACACCGATGCGCTCCTGGCTCACCTGCAAGGCCTAGGCATCGAGGCCCAGGCGCTGGCCACGCCCTACGGAGAGACGGAGGAGGGGTGAACGCCTTCGCCGCGCTGCTTACGGCTCTGGAGCGAGCCCGCTCCACGGGGCGCAAGCTCGAATTGCTGACGGCGTATTTTAAAGATGCGTCGGCGGGGGATGCGGCCTGGGCGCTGCACCTGCTGACGGGGCGCCGGCCCCAGCGCATTGCCAGCGGCCCGGAGCTGCGGCGCTGGCTCGGAGAGGCCACGGGCCTCTCCGAAGCCGTCCTCGAAGCCACCTATGCCCATGTGGGCGACCTCGCCGAAACCCTCGCCCTAGTGCTTCCGCCGCCGCCAGCGGGCACCACCGCCCCGGCGACGAGCCTCCGGGCCCTGCTAGAAGAAACCCTCGCGCCCCTTCGCGGCGCCAGCGCCGAAACGCGGAAGCGCGCCCTCCTCGCCCTGTGGAAAGCCTATCCCCAGGGCCCGCGCCTCTGGCTGAACAAGCTCATCACCGGGGGACTTCGCGTCGGCGTAGGGGAAGGGCTCACGCTTCGGGCCCTGGGCGAGGCCTTTGGGCTCGACCCCGCCGTGCTTCAGCACCGCTGGATGACCCCCCAGCCCCCCTCCGCGGCGGCCTTCGAAGCGCTCGTCGATCCGCACAACGCCACACTCCACTGGGCGGCGCCCTACCCCTTCTGCCTGGCACAACCCCTTCGGGACGGGGTTCTACCCCCGCACCCGTCCACGGCGGTGCTGGCGGAATGGAAATGGGATGGGGTGCGCTGCCAGCTGGTGCGGCGGGAGGGCAATACGGCGCTTTGGTCCCGCGGCCGGGAGCGCCTCGAGGATCGCTTTCCCGAGCTGACGGCCGCAACCGACGGCCTACCCGAGGGCACGGTCCTCGATGGGGAGCTCCTGGCCTGGACCGAGGACGGCCCTGGCCCCTTCGTCGAACTCAGCCGACGTCTGCAGCGCAAGCGCGTCACGGCGGCGCTTCAGCGCGCGGTCCCGGTACGCTTTATGGCCTATGACCTCCTTGAACTTTACGGTGAGGACCTTCGCCCCCAGCCCCTCGCCCAGCGCCTAGAAACCCTGCTAACACCGTCTCCTGCGCCAGCCCTCACCCTTTCCCCCCGGCTAGATAACACCAGCTGGGAAAGCCTGACGGCCCTGCGCGCCGCTGCGCGCAGCCAAGCTGCGGAAGGGCTAATGCTAAAGCACGAAGGGAGCGCCTATGAAAGCGGCCGGCGTCACCAAAGCTGGTGGAAGTGGAAGCTTGATCCGGAGACGGTAGATGCCATCTTGCTCTATGCCCAGCCCGGGCATGGCCGCCGGGCGAACCTCTACACGGACTTCACCTTCGCGGTCTGGGACCGGGGCGCCCTCGTGCCCCTCGCCAAGGCCTATTCGGGGCTGGACGAGGCCACCCTCGAGCGCCTCGATCACTGGATTCGGCGCCATACGAAGGAACGCTTCGGTCCCGTACGCTCCGTAACCCCAGCGCTGGTCTTTGAGCTGGCCTTCGACAGCGCGCACCCGGCCCCGCGGATCTCGCTATCGAGGATGCGGATGAACTTGAAACCCTCAAGGCCCGGCTCCTTCCCCATGGCTAGGGCACGCCCCCAGCAAGCGGCGCTCGAGGCCTGGCTTGACGCCCAGGGCTGGGCGTTGGCGCCCTTTCAGCGGGCCCTGGCGGAAGCCTTTCGGGAAGGGCAGGACGGACTTTGCCTAGCGGGGACCGGCAGTGGAAAAACCTTAGGCGCCTTCCTCGGGCCGGCCCTCGCTATTCCTGCCCAAAGTTCCGGGCTTCAAGTGCTTTGGCTTACCCCCCTTCGGGCCCTGGCCCGGGACCTCGCTACCCAGCTGGAAAGCTTCTGCGAAGCCCTCGGCCTCCCCTGGCGGGTCGGAATCCGCAATGGCGATAGCACGGCGAAGGAGCGGCGCCAGCTCCGGCAGGCGCTCCCGGAGGTGCTCGTCACCACGCCGGAAAGCCTGTCCCTATTGCTGGCAAGCCCGAACTTTATTGCCCAGGCGCCGTCCTTGCAGGCCGTCGTGGTGGATGAGTGGCATGCGCTCCTGGGAACGAAGCGCGGTGTGCTCCTTGAGCTAGCCTTGGCTCGGCTCCATAGCCTGGCCCCGGAGGCCCGGCGCTGGGGGCTCTCGGCCACCGTGGCCGACCCCGAGCATGCCCTCGAGGTCTTACTCGGCCCGGGGCGTCGCGGGCGCCTGATCCGAGGGCCCCAGGGCACCCCGCCGGCGGTGACCACTCTCATTCCAGAGGAAATCGAACGCTTTCCCTGGGCGGGACACCTCGGGCTGCGAAGCCTGCCCCAGGTGCTTACCCTGCTTAAGGAAGCGCCGACTTCCCTGATCTTTTGCAACACGCGCTTTCAAGCGGAGCGCTGGTTTGAGGCGCTCCAGCGCGCCGACCTTAGCCTCGTGGGGCAGCTTGCGCTGCACCACGGCAGCCTCGCCCTGGGCACGCGACAACGCATCGAAGAGGCCCTGAAAGCCGGAGCGCTGAAGGCCGTGGTGGCCACCTCAAGCCTCGATCTGGGGGTAGACTTTAGCCCCGTTACCCAGGTCATCCAGATCGGTGGCCCCAAGGGCGTGGCCCGGGCCCGGCAACGGGCGGGGCGAAGCGGACACCATCCCGGCGGTACGCCCCGGCTCTATTGCGTGCCTACCCATGCCTTCGAACTGCTTGAGTTTGCAGCGCTGCGAGACGCCCTGGAGACCGGGGGGCTCGAACCCCAGCGCGGCCTTCAGAACAGCTTTGACGTGCTGACCCAGCATGTCCTTACCCGCATCCTCGGCGAGCCGGGTTCCTCAGACGCGCTGTTGGCCGAGGCCCGGCGCACCCACGCCTTTGCCACGCTGAGCACCGCGGAGCTGGCCTGGGTGCTCGATCATCTCCAACGCGGCGGCCCGGCGCTTAAGGCCTACGAGGACTACGCCAAGATCACGCGGAACGAGGCCGGTGCCTGGACCGTCACCTCGCCCCGCATCGCTCGGCGCCATCGTCTCTCCATCGGCACCATTGTGAGCGATGCCTTGGTCACCCTGCGCTGGCGCCGGGGCGGGACCCTCGGCCAGGTGGAGGAGCGCTTTATCCGCCAGCTACGCCCGGGGGACGGCTTTACCTTCGCGGGGCGCGCCCTGGTGCTGTGTCGCGTGGATGGCATGACGGCGCTGGTCCGTCCAGGAAAGGCCCGGCGCGTTCACACCCCGCGCTGGGCCGGCAGCCGCATGCCCCTCTCGAGCACGCTGGCCGACGGGGTTCTACAACGGTTGGATCCCGCAGCCTCGCTTCCCGAGCGAGAGGAGATGGCCGCTCTGGCACCGCTCCTCCACCTACAGGAGACCCTATCGGCGCGGCCTACGCCGGGGGTGCTGCTCATCGAACACCTGGAAAGCCGGGAGGGCTATCACCTTTTCCTATATCCCTTTGCAGGGCGTCAGGTTCACGAGGGCCTCGGGCCCCTCCTGGCCTGGCGCCTCGGTCAGCATCAGGAGAGTACGGTCGCGGTGACGGTGAATGATTATGGGATCGAGCTCCTGTCCTCCGCGCCCCTGCCCGAGGAGGACAGGGCGCTGCGCCGCTGGCTCTCCCCGGAGGGTCTTGGAGAGGCCCTGATCGCCTGCTGCGAAGGCACGGGCCTTGCGGAACAGCGCTTTCGCACCATTGCGCGCATCTCCGGCTTGATCTTCCAAGGCTTTCCCGGGGGACCCAAATCCCAACGCGCCCTTCAGCTGTCTTCCCGCCTCCTGTTCGACGTCTTCAAGCGCTACGACCCGGAAAATCCCTTTCTGCAGCAGGCGCAGCGCGAGGTCCTCTCGGAGGAGCTCGATAGCGATCGCCTCGAAGCCCGGCTCCGAGACCTGAGCCGCCAGCCTTGGCAAAGCCGACAGCTAGCGAGCCTTTCGCCCTTTGCCTTCCCCCTCTGGGCCACCCGGGTGCACGCCCGCTATAGCTCGGAATCGGCCGCGCAACGCATCGCACGCATGCTCGCCCAGCTGGAACGCCGCCATGGCTAAGCCTTCCGGTGCGACGTGCCTCACCCTCGGGAAGACCGCCCTCTGGCTCCTGCCCGAGAAGGCCGTCCTGTGGGACCGAACCCTATTTGTAGCGGACGTCCATTTGGAGAAAGCGAGCTTCTTCCAGCGCCAGGGCTTCGCCGTGCCCAAGGGTAGCGACGCCGAAGACCTGGAGCGCCTCCGTTCGCTCCTAGACGTCCATGGGTGCGAACGGCTTGTGGTGCTGGGGGATTTTTTCCACCGCCCGCTCCGCCCCGGGAGCAGCGCCCAGGCGCACCTCGCGGCCTGGCTCGAAGTCCTGGAAAGGGCCGGGGTTTCCGTTCATCTCGTGGGCGGCAATCACGACGGTGCGGCGCCCCAGAAAGACACGGCCAGGGGACTGCACTGGGAGCGGGAGGGCTGGCGCCTGGGGCCCCTAAGCTGCCGCCACGAACCTTTGGGGACGTCAGAGGAACCGACCCTCGCGGGCCATCTTCACCCGGGCTACCGCCTACGCGCAGCGCGCAAGAGTAGCTTCTACGGACCGGTCTTTTGGCGCCGGGGGCAGGAACTGGTGCTGCCCGCCTTTGGCAGCTTAACGGGAACGCTCGCGGTGCGCCCTGGCCCCGGCGACGCCCTCTTCCTTGTGGCCGAGGGCGCCGTTCACCCCCTGCCCGGGGGGTAAAACCAGAACTCGAGCATGGTCGTGGCCTCGGGGAAGCGCGCCTCATGGGCCTGCCCCGGCGCCAGGTGGTACCACGCCCCCGGGGCATAAAGCCGCTCCGGCGCGGCTCCACAGGTCAGCCCTAGGCACCCCGTAAGCACCACGCCCCAGTTTTCCGTGGGGTGATCGTGGGCCGGGATGTGCTCCCCCGCGGCGTAGCTCGCCAGCAGCACATCGGCACCCGCGGCCGCCAGCTTATGGGCGTGGAAGCTGCCCTCGAAGGGCTCAAGACGCGCCAGCAATTCCGGGGGAAAGGGGTGGATTTCAGCCATGGGCATGGGGCTCGGTCATTCGGGGAGCGTAATCCCAGAAGGTGGCTTTGCTCGGCGCAAGGCGCAGCGCCCACTCCTGATCCCGGCGCCCCTGGAGCCATCGGGCGAGCCGAGAGCCTTCCCCAATGCCGTAGCGGGCCAGCAGGTGATCAAGCTGCGCGCCTCCCGCTTCCGGAAAGAGGGCGACGGTCCCCTGGCCCCGGAGCCCTAGGCCCGTGGAGATTTCAAAGCCCACCTTCGGCGCGCGTTGCAGGCGCCGGGTCAGCCAGGCCTCCGCGTGGCTCACACCCCAGAGGGCGCCGGCTTCATAACGGAACCACAGCGTCGCGATTTGCGGCGTGCCATGGCGGTCGAGCACGGCTAGGCGCATGGGCTCCCGATGCCCCTCAAGGAAGGTCCGAAGGGTCGTTTCATTTGGGCAGGCGCGGACTTCGCAATTCGGAAATAGCATGGGGTTTCCTGAGCCCTTGTGAGGGACGGCGGCTTTCCTTGCTATGCTCTACCGGTCCTGGGCGCGCAGCAAGCCCTTCGGAGCCAGACCCATGCCCCACGCCATCGCCCGCTTCCTCATCAGCCATCCCCGGGGCCTTGCCCTGCTGCTCCTGGGGGCCCTTCTCCTCGCAGCCCTTGGAGGGCAGCAGTTCCGCATCGATGCCTCCTCGGACTCCCTCGTAGTGGAAACGGACCCTGCTCTAGCCACCTGGCGCGCCATGAACGCCCGCTATGGCAGCGGGGAATTTCTCGTGGTCACCTATGAGCCGGACACGCCGCTCTTCGAAGCGCCCGCTCTACGGATCCTGGGAGCCCTAGTCGAGGCGCTGCGGGCCGTGGACGGCGTGGAGGATGTGCAAAGCCTGCTTGACGTTCCCCTGCTTAAATCGCCGCCGGTTCCCCTGGATGCGTTGAGTGAGGGGGTGCGAACGCTCCGGGATCCCACGACGGATCGAACCCTGGCGCAGAAGGAATTGCTCGAGAGTCCCCTCTTTCGCAACCTCCTCCTGAGCCCGGATGGGCAAACCACCGCCCTCCAGGTCACGCTCAGTCCCGATGACACCTTTGATACCCTTCTTGGGGAACGCCAGCGCTGGCTCCTCGAAGCCGAAAGCCGCAGCCTGACCCCCGAGGAAGAAGATGCCCGCAGCGCCGCCGTGGCCGCACTCGACGCCTACAAGCCGCAGGCCGCCGCTCGGCAGGCGGCCCTCGTCGCGGCGGTACGGGATATCGTCGACCAATACCGCAGCAGCGCGACGGTTCACCTCGCCGGCGTGCCCATGATCGCTGACGACATGCTGCGCTTCGTGCGCAGTGATCTTGAGCGCTTCAGCCTGGGGGTCCTCGGGCTGCTCGTGGCAACGCTGGCGTATTTCTTTCGAACCCTACGCTGGGTGGTTCTACCCCTTGCCAATGCGGCCCTCACCACGGGGCTCATGGTGGGCCTCCTTGGCGCCGTAGGCTGGCCCATT
>RGAU01000240.1 GCA_009919975.1 Gammaproteobacteria bacterium | reverse complement strand
GTGCACTACCTCATTGCGGCGAAGCACGTCCGCGAAGATCTCGCTCGGGCCCCTGCCTAGGGGGGCCCGCCTAGGGGGGCCCGAAGCGAAGATGCTGGCCGCAGCACCAGCCTGAGGCCCAGGCCCATTGGAAGTTATAGCCCCCGAGCCACCCCGTGACGTCCAGGGCCTCGCCAACGAGGTAAAGGCCGGGGAATTTCTTGGTCTCGAAGGTTTTGGAGGAGACCTCCTCCGTGGCGACGCCTCCAAGGGTGACCTCCGCGGTGCGGTAGCCCTCGGTGCCGTTAGGGTAGGCGCGCCAGGCGCCCAGGCGCTCCGCCAGCCGCTCCAGCGCCTCATCGGAAACGTTAGCCAGCTGCGCATCGGCAAGGTCCGCCATGACCAGCACCTCCACGAGGCGCGCGGGCAAGGCGCTTTTCAATAGGGTGGACAGCTGCTGCCGGGGAAAGCGCTGCTGCCCGTCCTTAAGCCAGCTCAGAGCCTCTTGATCGGGAAGCAGATTGATTTCCACCGCCTCCCCCTCCCGCCAGTAGGAGGACACCTGAAGCACCGCCGGGCCGCTCAACCCGCGATGGGTGAACAAAAGATTCTCCCGAAAGGCCGCCCCCCCCGCAGTCACCAGGGCGTCGACGGAAATCCCTGCCAGAGCTTCAAACCGCGCTTTGTCGTCACTGCGCCAGGTCAGCGGGACGAGGCCGGCTCGCGGCGCCACTCGGCTAAGGCCGTGGCGCTCCGCCTCCCGCAGGGCGAGATCGCTGGCGATTTTCGGCAGGGAAAGGCCTCCCGTGGCCAGCACCACCTGGGGCGCAGCAAAGGTGCCCCCAGCGCATTCAACGCGATAGCCGCCCTCGGCAAGGGGATGAATCGCCGTCACCTTTTGACGCAGCCGAATATCCACCCCGCCGGCGTCGCAGTGAGCGAGGAGCATGGCAACGATGTCCTTGGCGCTGTGATCACAAAACAGCTGGCCGAGGGTCTTCTCGTGATAGGCAATGCCGGCGGCCTCCACCATCTCGATGAAGTCTTCGGACGTAAAGCGCTTTAGGGCGGAGATGCAAAAATGGGCGTTCTCCGACAGAAAGTGCTCCCGGGGGTCCACCCGGCGATTGGTGAAATTGCAGCGTCCGCCGCCGGAGACCAAGATCTTCAGGCCCACCTTCGGGCCCATCTCCAGCACGCGTACGGAGAGCCCCCGGTAGGCCGCACTGATCGCGCAAAGCAGGCCGCTCGCGCCGCCGCCCACCACCAGGACGTCCGGGCTGTCCGCCATGAAAGGCCCCTTTTAAAGGAAAGGTCGAAGTATACCCGCTGAGGCCCGCCACGCCGCCGCCGGCCGCTGCTACACTCGCGCTTTTCCCGTGCCCCCAATCGGAAAAGGAGTTTCCCATGCGACGCCTAGCCGCCCTGCTTACCCTCCTCGCGGGCCTTGCCGCCTGCGGTGAAGCCCCACCCGCAGCGCCCCCGGTGGACGCGGGCGTCAACGCAGAAGCGCTCTCCGCGTGGTTCGAGGCGAAGTACGAGGAGCAGCTTGAGCGCAGCCCCATCTCCCTTACCTTCCTGGGGCGAAAGGATCGGCAGGGGGAGATCGATGATCTGTCCCTCGCCGCGGAGGAAGCGGAACTGGCCTGGCTTGCGGGAACGGTGGAGGACCTCAAAGCCAACTTCGACTACGACACCCTGCCTCAGCACTTGAAGGATTCCTGGGACCTCTGGGTCTATCAATACGAGCGGGCCCGGGACGGCGCTGCTTTCCGCCTAGCGGACTACCAATTCGATCAAATGAATGGGGCTCAGTCCTTCCTACCCACCCTGCTCATCAGCTTTCATACCGTGGCGAGCCCCCTGGATCTCGAGGGACTGATTGCCCGCTATCGGGAAGGGGGGCGGGCGCTGAAGGATGAGCAGATCTCCGAAGAGGACGCGCGCCGCTATCGGCAGGAGGCCCGCCTAGCTCTGACCGAGGGGCTTGCCCCGGCCTATGCGCGCCTGCTGGCCTGGGCCCGAAGCGAACTGCCCGAGGACGAAGGCCCGGTCACCGGCCTCTCAAACCGCAAGGACGACGGCGCCTACTACAACTACCTGCTGCGCCGACATACCACCACGGATCTAACCGCCGATGAAATCCACGAGATTGGCCTCGCCGAGGTTGCCCGCCTTCGGGGAGAGATGGAAGTCATCAAGGAACGGGTGGGTTTTGAAGGGGACCTACGGGCCTTCTTTGACATGCTCCGGGGCGCGACGCGGGATGAGCGCTTCTACTTCCCCAATACGGACGAAGGACGGCAGGCCTATCTGGACGAGGCCACAGCGGCTATCGAACGCATTAAGGCGCGGCTTCCCGACTACTTCGGCATTCTGCCCAAGGCGGACCTCGTGGTGCGCCGGGTGGAGCCCTTCCGGGAGCAGGATGGCGCCGCCCAGCACTACTACCCCGCGGCCCTCGACGGCTCCCGCCCGGGCATCTACTACGCCCACCTGTCGGACATGAACGCCATGCCCAAGCACGAGCTGGAGGTGATCGCCTACCACGAGGGGCTGCCAGGCCATCACATGCAGATTGCCATCGCCCAGGAGCTTGAGGGCATTCCCACCTTCCGGACTCAGACCAATTTCAACGCCTATGCGGAAGGCTGGGGCCTTTACGCCGAGTGGCTCGCCACGGAAATCGACGGCACCTACCTGGACCCCTACTCGGAGTTCGGTCGCCTGGGCTCGGAGATGTGGCGCGCCATCCGCCTCGTGGTGGACACGGGGCTCCACGCCAAGGGCTGGACCGAGGAAGAGGCCAACGCCTATTTCCTCGATAACGGTCCGATCACGGAAGCCCAGGCGCGCTCCGAGGTGCGGCGCTATATCGTCATGCCCGGGCAAGCCACGGGCTACAAGATCGGCATGCTGCGCATCCAAGCCCTTCGGCGGAAGGCGGAAGCGGCCCTTGGGGACGCCTTCGATATTCGGGCCTTCCACGACACCATCCTCGGCGGCGGCGCTATGCCCCTCACGCTCCTCGAAGCGCGGGTGGATCGCTGGATCACCGAAACCCAAGGCAGCGATGCCTAAGGGAGGATCGCCCTCCTTCGAGGATGCCCTTGCCGACCTTTCCCGGTCGGACTTCGACCGGGTGAATCTGGTGGGCAGTAGCGGCAGCGGAAAATCCACCCTGGGTCGAGCCCTCGCCCAGGCCCTCGGCCAGCCCGTGGTGGAAATTGATGATCTCTTCTGGGGTCCAAACTGGACCCC
>RGAU01000239.1 GCA_009919975.1 Gammaproteobacteria bacterium | reverse complement strand
AGATCGGCCAGCACGCGCAGCGCCTTCGTGCGCCGGTCGGGGTTCGAAACCGCTTGGTTCGGCATCATCATAGACGGCGTAAAGGCGCGCAGGCTGAAGTTGTCCATGACGTGATCGACGGCGCCGTCGGCAAGCTGCACATCCACGGCCCGCAGCACCGCGCCGGTGAAACTGCGACGCAGGCGTAGGCTGGTGCTTTCCCGATCAAACACCACCCCATCCATGGCCCGGTCGGCGTAGGCCGCTTCGCCATCACTGCGCGCGTGCGACAGCTCCACCAGGGTGGCGTCGTCCGGGCGCCAACCGGCCATGAGGTTCACGTTCCAGCGGTCATAGGCGCTGTGCACGGGGGTGCCGGCGCCGCTTTCGTAGTCGTCGCTTTCGCTGTCCGTCCCCTGCACGCGCAGGTAACCCAGTTCGCCACCAAGCATCCCGTCGAGGGCCGCATCCCGCCGGCCCCAGCTGCCCACCGTGAGCCCCGCGGCCAGGGTGGAGCGGTCCGTTTCCGGGTCAAAGGGGTCGCGCTCGAAGCGCACGGTGGCGGAGGACGCCCCCGGGGCCCAGAGCACGCTTTGGGGCCCCTTCAAAATACGAATGCGGTCGTAGCTTTGGGGGAACACGTAGGCCGTAGGGGGATCCATGCGATTGCCGCAACCCCCGAGCAGCATGGCCTCTTCGTTCAACACCGCCACCCGAGAACCGGCCATGCCCCGAAACAGGGGATCGCCGTCCGTACCCCCCTTACGAATGACGGAGAAGCCCGCCACGGTTTTCAGGTAATCCGCACCGTCGTGAGCCGGCAGGGGCTGGCGCGGCAAGCGCGGATCGGTCACCACTTCCAAGGGCGACTGCATGCGCGCGGCCGTCACCACAATCTCGTCCTCCAAGGCGGGGGCGCCCAGGGCCTTGAAGGGTACGGCCAGGGGTAAGGTGAGGGCGATGGCCAGAGCCAGCGGAGTGGGACGAGCGGGCGTGCGCATGGAGCATTCCTTTTTAAGGATTGGAGACGGCGGGAGTCTAGGTAGGCGCACCGGGTGCAGGGAGTGACCGAATGTCGCAGCGCTTTACAACTTATACATAAGTTGTATATTTCGCCCATGGCTTCGACCCGACTCCACGATCTCGACCCCTTAAGCCCCCTGGTGCTACCGCCCCTGGGAGAGGTGCTGCCTTTTCTAGAGGTGTTCGCCCAGCGGGGCTTTCCTCGCACCACCATGGGCAGCCTCGCCGATGCCGGCGGGGTCTCCCGGCAGACGCTCTACAATCGCTTTGGAAACAAGGAAGCGCTCTTTCACTGGGCCGCCGACGCCTTCAGCAAGCATCTGGAACCCTCGCCGACCAGCTGCTGGCGCACTACTGCGCCTGGTTCGAGCCCATGGTCACCTTGCTCAACCAGGGTCCCTACGCGCAGGCCCTTTTTGGTCTTGGCCTGGAAGGTAAGCGCGCCGCCGGTTACGACCCCCTCGATTCCGTCTCCACGGCGGTGGCAGCGCGGCTGCTGGCCCAGGCGCCGGACGCCGGGGTGGCCGCAGCGGAAGACCGCGCCTTTGCCCTGGCCATGGCGGCTAAGGGGCTCTTTATGAACGCCCGCAATGCGGAAGATTTTCGTCGCGCCCTGGTTCGCGTACTCCGCGGCCATGGCTTAACCCCCAACGCCCAACCCTAGGCGCCCAGGCGCCCCCTAAGGCCGAGCCGGAGGATTGCTCATGCTGCGCTTTACCCTGAACGGTAAGACGGTGGAAACGGATCTCGCCCCCGATACGCCCCTGCTCTGGGCGGTTCGCGATGGCTTCAAACTAAAGGGCTCTAAGTTCGGCTGTGGCGCCGGGCTGTGCGGCGCCTGCACCATGCACGTGGATGGGGTCGCGCAAAAAACCTGCGTGCTCCCCCTCGCTGCTGTAGCTGGCAGGGCCGTCACCACTATCGAAGGGGTAACCGCCACGGGCGCCGCCGAAGCCCTCCAGGCCGCCTGGGTCGCCCAAAGCGTGTCCCAATGCGGCTACTGCCAATCGGGGCAGATCATGGCCGCCAGTGCCCTCCTCGCCCAGAATCCAAACCCCACGGAAGCGGACGTGGAAGCGGCCATGGCCGGCAACATCTGCCGCTGCGGCTGCTACCCCCGCATCAAGAGCGCGGTGCTGGCGGCTGCGGCCACCCTCGCCCCCGACGCCGTTGTTCAAGGCACCCCTTTTAAAGATGCCATGGCACGGGAGGCTTCCGCATGAGCCAGCTCAGCCGCCGCAGCTTCCTACGCCACAGCGCCCTCGCCGGGGGCGGCCTCCTTGTGGCCTTTACGTTGCCCGGGTGCAGCGCGCCGCCGCGCCTGCCCATTGCCCGGGAGCAAGGGGATTTCGTCCCTAACGCCTTTTTGCAATTCGCCAGCGACGGCTCCGTGCGCTTTTTCTGCCCCCGGGATGAAATGGGCCAGGGCGTCACCACGGGCCTGACCACCATCGTGGCCGAGGGGCTTGATATGGCGCCCCAGCGCTTCACCGTGGAGCTGGCCGGGGCCCACCCGGACTACGCAAATCCGGGCATGGGGTTCCAGGTGACCGGGGGCAGTACCTCGGTGAAGGAGCACTTCACCCAGCTCATGACCGTCGGATGTGAACTGCGTGCCCTCTTCCTCGCCGCGGCGGCGAAGGACCTCGGGGTTGCCGAAAGCGCCCTCACCACGGAGGACGGCATGATCGTCCACGGTGAGGCCCGCCACCCCTACGGACAGTTCCTTACCACGGCCGCCACCCTGCCCCTGCCCGAAGCCGTGCCCCTTAAGGATCCGGCGACCTACCGTTGGATTGGCACCGCCTTCCCCCGCCTCGACGGGCCCCAGAAGGCGACGGGCACCGCGGTTTATGGCATCGATATCGACGTGCCGGGGATGGAGTACGCTGTGGTCGTGCGCCCCCCGGTCTTTGGCGCCACCGTCGCCAGCTTCGACGACTCCGCCGCCCGCGCCGTGCCGGGCGTGCGCACGGTGGTGGAGATCGCCACGGGCGTGGCCGTGGTCGCCGAGCACTTCTGGCAAGCCAAGAAAGGCGCGGAAGCGCTGACGGTCCGCTGGAGCGCCTCGCCCCTTGATGGGGCCAGCACGGCGAGCCTACGCGCGGACTACGCCGAGGCCCTCGCTATGGGCGGCAAGGAAGCAGAAAGCACGGGCGATGTGGTGAAGGCCCTCGCTGCCGCGGAGAAAACCGTGGAGCTTGAGTTCTGGGCCCCCTTCCTTGCCCACGCCCCCATGGAGCCCATGAGCGCCGTGGTCCACGTGCGGGAGA
>RGAU01000238.1 GCA_009919975.1 Gammaproteobacteria bacterium | reverse complement strand
GAGTGCCACTCACTCTCCCATTCAATTTCCATAAATCTGGGTGCTTGGCACCCGTGGTGCCATCCCTCGGCAAAATTCTGCATCAGCAAGGGAAACCCAGCCGGTTGCCTAAGGCAGCTCATACATAGAACCGTAGCAAGGAACATCGCGGAATAGTTGTGACCAAACTGAGAAAGTTGAAACGCTGAAATCGCCATCTCGTGAAGACTCGTGGTTTTGTAGCCTGCCACGAGGTGCCAAACGTCGTGCATCTGCAGGATGCGGGTATTGAGGTACTGGAGCGCTGGGCTGAGGTTAGCTAGGCCTATGGCGTCCCGATCCAAAACCTCCGGGTCAAATTGATTTTCCGTCCACATTGCTAACAGAGCACGTCCGAGGCTGCCCTCGGGCAAATTTGCCAGCCCCTCCAGGGTAATCATCGGAGGGGCAGTCTTGGCCTCGGGGCTTGCTTCCTTATTTATGATGCGGGCAGCGGACTCACTCAGACCGGCCATATCACTGTGAAGCTCGCCACCGAGACTCGCCACTGCCATGGTGATGGACGTTGCGTCGTAGCCACCTTCCGGACCTTCAATGGTCTCCTGGAATCGTTTCCAAAACGCTTCCGGAGGCGGCGCACTTTGCAGCGGGAGCTCGCTTAGTCTGCACTCCAGGGCAAGCTGGGCCCGAAATAGGGTGTCGAAGACGGGAAAAATTGCTCCGGGACAGGCGAAGGAGGCCCAAAGCATGGCGCCGCAGAGCTGAATCTGCGCCTCCTCCACCCCGGCGTTAGCCCGTCGAACGGCTTCCCCCATCTCTCCGAGCTCCGGTCGGATGGTCGCCCTCTGAAGGTCCTGGAAGGTCACAGCCATCGGAATCTTCCCTCTTTGCTTAAGGCCCAAGCTAAGCGACGACGAGCCCAATCCCCAGCACTACTGCGGAAGCAATTGACCGCTACCAGTTCTCAAGGTGCGTGCGGACATCCACCTCAAAGGACCATGCGCTCCTCGACTGCCGATAAAGGAATTCGTAAGCGTCAACAATCCCATCCAGGGAGATCATCCGCTCATCGCCCAATTTTTCCGCGTACTCAGGAAAACCGGAGCGAATCTTGTCACCGTTGATGGGCCCGTCGACGACGACATGCCCCACATGGATCCCCGCAGGACCGCACTCCTTCGCCAAGGCCTGGGCGAAGGTCCGGAGGCCCGCCTTGGAGGCGTTAAAAGCCCCGAAATTTGCTCGGCCCCGCAGTGACGCGCTGGCACCGGTAAATAACACCGTGCCGCCGCCCGCCTTCATGGAACGGGCAGCTTCGCGGCCAAACAGAAAACCTCCAAAGCAGCAAACCCGCCAGCTCGCCTCAAAGTACCCAGCATCCATGGTTTCAATAGCACCGGGGGTGTTGTTACCGGCGTTATAAATGGCAAGGTCAAGGCTGGGACCCGCCGCGGCAAAGAGCGCTTGTACTGCCCTTTCATCTGTTGCGTCCGTAACCAGGGGCTCCGCGCTACCCCCCGCTTCCCGTACCTGCTCGACCACCGGCGCTAATTTCTCGGCGCTTCTACCCGCTACGAGGACATGATGCTCCCTAGAAAAACGCTGAGAGAGCTTTGCCCCCAAGCCCTCCAACGGACCAACCCCGAGAACGATTGCGGTACGCATTTATCCCTCACTCCTTCAATTTTCTGCACGACAGCCGGTCGGCCCTTCCCCCCTCAGTTGTGTCACTCTACATCCCGGGGGAACTTTTCTTGCCATATGTTCGGCTTAAGCAGGATCCTAAGCCGGCGCCTCGAGAGGTCTTTCGCCAATTGTCAAAATAGCCTAGCGCTATGAATCGTAACGGGGAGATACGGAATGTTTAAGCTTTATGGGCTCCGCATGAGCAATTACTACAGCCTGATCAAGGCCCTTCTCATCGAAAAGGGCTTTGATTTTGAGGAAATTAAGGCGCCACCTTCGCAAAAGGCGGACTATCTAGAGCGGTCACCCATGGGGAAAATGCCCTCCCTCGAGCTCAACGGCGTTCACCTGTCAGAATCCATAGCCATTTTCCATTTCCTTGAGGCGCAGCGCCCAGGGCTGATGCCCGCCGACCCAATGGCAGCCGCCAAGGTCGTCGAATTGGTCCTTCATCTGATGCTGAATGTGGAACTTGTCGCTCGGCGATGCCTTCCTGAGCTGCTCTTCAATCAACCCGTCAGCGATGAAACCAAGGAGGAAGTCGCCCGGGATCTCGAAAAGGGAATACGGGCCGTTCGGCAGCTCTCCTCCTCAAGCGCCTACCTCGCGGGAGATCAGCTCACGGTGGCGGATTTCTACCTCTTTTACTGCCTTCGCCCGGCGGCCGGCATGGCAAAAATTGCCGGGGTCGATCTCCTTAGCCTGTGCCCGGAGCTTGAAGTCCGGTGCCAGGCGCTGGAAAAACACCCCAGCATTGCCAAAGTTTCCGAGGAAGCTGCTCGCCGCTGAGCCGGGAGCCAGGGGCGCCCCTCGGGCGCCCCCGATCAGCGAGCCCTCGCTCTCTCCCTAGCTTCATTCAGCGTCAATCTTATCGCCCCCCCTTTAAATATGGGGGGATTACACCCTATCCCCGACTAGCTAACCCTCTCCCAAGGAATTTGCATAGTCCCGGAAAGCGCTCGGACAGCGCCGGTTACTCCTTTCGTAAGCCGGCCTTTCTTACCGTGCCGCCCGTCACATTGCGAGGCGAAGCCCCCCCTTTTACAGCCAGCGGAAGCCCCAGCGCTCTAGCCTGAGATCCCTGCTTAGGTTTTTAAGGATGGCTGATGATGATGGTAAAGCGAGCCCTTGTGGGCCTTGTACTCTGCAGCGCGGCGCTCACGACGTTTGCGGCAGGCTTTGAAGCAAAGGGAGACTCTTTCCCCGCCGAATTCGCGATGACCAGCTGGACAAGTTCTGCAACGACCAGCTCCCTCACTGCCGAGGGCGTCGTGGGCGAGGGCTACGGCAAGGTCTATTTAAGCTACGAGTTTTTTTCGACTACCGCTGATCGCCTAAAGGGCAACTTCACCGGGAGCCTTCGGTCGATCAACCAAGACGGTGACCTGGTGGCCGCGTCGTTACAGGGAATCTGGAAGCGTGAAGGAACCATGGTGACCATGCATACCCTGGATGCCTTCTCAAATGGCGACATGATCTACGCTAAGGGCGCCGTAGATCTCTTTAACGGAACACTCGTTTTCGAAGCGTTCCCGATCGAATAGGGCGACTCGTAAAGCACCCCAATCCCAATGAGGAGAACACGGATGAAAATTTTGCCTTGGATTTCCGGCGCAGCGCTTCTTTTTGCCTCA
>RGAU01000237.1 GCA_009919975.1 Gammaproteobacteria bacterium | reverse complement strand
ATCGAGTCCATCACCCTCGATCGAGAGGTGGCGCATCTGAAGGACAGCCTCATGCCGCGCTACGCCGAGCTCATCTACAACGGGTATTGGTTTGCCCCGGAGCGGGAATGCCTCCAAGCGCTCATCGATGCCTCCCAGGCAACGGTGAACGGGGAAGTGCGCCTCGAGCTCTACAAGGGCCAGGTGCGGATTCTCGGGCGCCGCAGCGAGACCGATAGCCTTTACGACGAAGCGGTGGTCACCTTCGAGGATGACGCCGGCGCTTACGACCAGAAAGATGCCGCGGGCTTCATTCGCTTGAACAGCCTCCGCCTCCGCACCCGCGCGGCGCGCTACGGCGCAAAGTAAGCGTGCCACCCCCCGGCGGGGCGCCCTAGGGCGCTTCGCCGCCGTCCTCTGCCGCTGCAAAGCGGCCCTTAAATTCGCATAAATCGAACAGCACGCAGGCTCCGCAGCGGGGCTTGCGCGCGGTGCAGACGTAGCGTCCGTGCAGAATCAAGAGGTGGTGGGCATCCTTCAGGTAGGCCTTGGGAATGTGCTTGAGGAGACCCTCTTCCACGGCTCGCACGGTCTTTCCCTTGGCGAGGGGAATGCGATTGGCCAGGCGAAAGATGTGCGTATCGACGGCGAGGGTCGGTTCCCCGAAGGCCGTATTGAGCACCACGTTGGCGGTTTTCCGGCCCACCCCGGGGAGCGCTTCCAGGGCCCTGCGATCCCGGGGCACCTCGCCCCCATAGTCCCTCAGAAGGATCTCGCAGGTCGCCACTACGTTCTTGGCCTTACTGTTGAAGAGCCCAATGTGCCGAATATGGCGGCTCACCCCCGCGATGCCGAGCTTTGCCATGGCTGCGGCATCGGGGGCCTCCGGGAATAGGGTGCGCGTGCCCTTGTTCACGCTCACGTCCGTGGCCTGGGCGGACAAAATTACGGCGATCAGTAGTTGGAAGGGGGTGTCGTAGAGAAGCTCCGTGGTGGGCTCGGGAATGGCCTCCTGGAGCCGAGCAAAGATGGCTTCACGCTTGGCTTTATTCATTTCACCGGTCCTGTGACTCGAACCCGTCGGGCGGCGACCTGCTCCGCCAGGGCCTCTTGGGAAGGGGGAGAGTTTGCCCCTGGGCGGACGCCGAAGCTCGCCAGGAGCGCAAGGCTCACGAGCGCCCCGGCGCTGCTCTGAAGAAAGGGCAGGAGGGGCGGGGCGTCGCTTTCCCAGAGGGGGCCGAGGGGCAAGCCGGCCCCAAGCGTGCCTGCCCCTAAGCCTTCGCGCAGTGCGGCGAGGGCGCTCCAGGCGATGAGCCAGGAGATGGCTGCGCGGTTGAACATCGGCACCCGTGCTTCCCCAGGAAAGGCCAGGAGGCTTGCGCTGAGGGCCCCCAGGAGGAGAAGGGCCGGGGGCAGGGGAAAGAGCCCGAGGGCTTCGGCGCCGAGCTGGGCAAGGCCCCCCGCAGCGGTGCCTAGGGTCATCAGGGCGATGGCCGGGGCTAGCCCCGGGCCCAGGCGACGATGCAGCGGCGCAAGGATCCCGAGCAGGAGGCCCAGGAGCAGGCTGAGCACCACGGCGTCGAGGAGCCGGGCGCTGCCCAGCAGCAGGGGGGGCAGCCAAAAGAGCGCAGGAGGCACGGGGGCGTTCAGCATTACCGGCTAGCCTCGCAGCGAGTGAATAGGGCGGCGCCTTGATTCTGAAAAAGGGCGTTGGCCTGGTTCTGCGCAGCCCGCAGGGCGCGGGCGGTGACGGTCGCCCCGGTCCAGCCATCAAGGCCCGTAGGACCGTTTCGGAGGCTGAGGTAGCGCCCGCCATAGCGGGGGGTTTCTTCGTGCCTTAGCACGCGGTGGGCTTCCCCTCCGGGCTTGCCCTCAAAGCGCGATAGCAGGGTAAAGGGCCCGCCCCAGCCTTCTCCCTGCGTGGTGATCAGGAGCGCCGGGGTGGGGGCGCAGCGGAGGGCCGCGGCGCGCTCCCCAGGCGCCTTAAGGGTCACGGGCGTAAGGGCGTCGGTGCCGGCGAGGGCCCGCAGGGGCGCATCGTCACGCCAGTGCGCCCAGGCCTCGCGGGAGGCTGCCGTACCTTGCCCAAGGCTCTCCAGGGCGAGGACGCTCCCGAACAGCAGGAGCATGAGCAGTAGGACCGTGGACCTAGGCACGGGATTGGCGCCTCCCTTCCGCCAGGGCGTCGAGAGCAGGCCCGGCGCCGTTTGCGAGGAGGACAGCGAAGGCTACGCCATCGGGAAAGGGGCCCTGGCTTCGGAAGAGCACGGTGAGGGCGCCGGCGAGCACGCCCATGGCCAGGCGCCCGGGAGGCGTATGGGCCCCACTCACCGGGTCCGTGATGATGAAAAAGGCTGCGAACAAGGCGCTTCCGGAGAAGAGGTGGAAAAGCGGGTGGCCAGCGCTGGAGGAACCCCCTCCGTCGTAGGCCAGCACCGCGGCCCCAAGGAGGCCTAGGAGGAAGCCCGCGGGGGCGTGCCAGGGGATGGCGCGACGAAGCAGCAGCGCTGCGCCGCCGGCGAGGAAGGCCAGGGATAGGGCCAGGCCTGGCCCCGTGCCCCAGGGCCCGGGCTGGGCCTTTACCCACTCGGAAAGGGTCAGGCCCTCGCGGCTGGCGAGGGCGGCCAGGGGCGTGGCGCCACTCATCCCATCCACGGAGGCAAGGGGGAAGAGCACGAGAATCGCCGCGTAGCCCACCATCGCAGGGTTAAAGGGATTGCGTCCGAGCCCGCCGAAGGGGGCTTTGCCGAGGGCGATGGCGAGGGCGCCGCCGAAGGCCGTGAGGGCGGCGCCGGCACTGGCCGGTAAGGCGAGGGCGAGCAGCCACCCGGTCAAAAGGGCGCTGCCGTCCCTAAGGCTTGCTGCGCTGCGCCGCAGAAGGGCTTCCCCGGCCAGGGCGCCCATGGGGCCCGCGAGGAGCTGAAGGCCTAGGGCTGGACTCTCCTGGGTCAGGCGTAGGATTGCCGCGGGAATCGTGGTCAGGAGCACGAACAGCATGAGCTTGGGCACGGAAGCGCGACTCATGGGCCGTCTCCGAGGGCGGCGAGGGCGGCGGTGAGCCGAGCCAGGTCTTCCTCGCGCCCCGCTGCCCGAGCCTTTTCCATGGCCCGCTGAAGGGCGGCGCGCTGCGCATCGCGCCGTGCATCGGTGCCGCCTTCGGCGGGCCGCTTGGCCTCGGCCCGTCGTTTGGCTTCGGCCCGGCGCTGACGCTTTGCTTCGAGGGCCTCGGCTTCCGCCGCCTGAAGCCGTGCTTCCCGGGCTTCATAGCGTTCCGCCGCTTGCTGCGCGTCTTCCGCAGCGCGGGTCTTCGCCTCGGTCCAGCGCAGCACTTGCTGCTGCCCTTCGCGAAAG
>RGAU01000236.1 GCA_009919975.1 Gammaproteobacteria bacterium | reverse complement strand
CGACACGGTGACCTTCAGCCCCCATACGCTGAACATGCTCCGGGATCAGGTGGGCACGGATCACATGGTGATGGGGAGCGACCACCCCCACCTGCTGGGGAATATCGAACGCGCCGTGAGCTCCATTGAAGCGCTTACCATCCCGGAGCGGGAGAAGGCCCAGATCTTCTCCGGTACGGCCCTGTCGATCTTGAATAACGTTTAGCCATGCTCGCACGGCTGAAAAGCCTGGGCCCGGGCATGATCATGGCGGCCACGGCCATCGGCACCAGCCACCTGGTGCTGAGCCCGGTCGCCGGAGCCCGCTTCGGCTACGGGCTGGTGTGGCTCGTGCTCCTAGCCCACATATTCAAGTATCCGGCCTTTGAGTACGGCCCGCGCTACGCATTGGCCACAGGTCATTCCCTCATCCACGGCTATGGCCGGGTTCCGGGCCCGAAGCAGTGGGCGGTGTGGGCCTTCCTCGGCACCACCGTGCTTCAGGGCTTCACGATTCTGGCGGGAACGCTCGCCATTACGGCGGCGATCCTCCATGCGGTGTTTGCTGGGCTCTCGCTCGGGGCCTGGACCGTCATCATCGGCGCGGTCATCGTCGCCCTGCTGATCTTTGGGCGCTACCAGGCCCTGGAAGTCATCAGTAAGGGCGCCATGGGGGTGCTCGGGGGCAGATGGTCGTGCCCCAGGTGCCGGCGGGGTCCGGGCTTTTGGTGGCGGCCATCCTCGGCATCATGCCCACGGGCATCAACGTGGCGATCTGGCATTCCCTTTGGGCGCTGGAGCACGAAAAGGCCTGGCTGGCCGATGGCTCGACCCGGGCCCAGGCGCTGGCGAAGGGGCGCTTCGATTTGCTCGTGGGCTATGGGGTCTCCGCGCTGTTGGCCGTGATCTTCGTCGCCCTGGGCGCCGAGCTGCTCAAGCCCCGGGGCCTCGTGCCTCAGGGGATCGACGTGGCCCTCACGCTCTCGGAGATCTACACCGAAGTGCTTGGCGCCTGGATGCTCCCCCTGTTTTTGCTGGCGGCCTTCCTGGCCCTTTTCTCCACGGCCTATTCGGTGATGGACGGCTTCCCCCGCACCTTCGCCATGCTCCTGCGGGAGCTTTTACCGGAGCAGCGCTGGGTGGCGGGGCAGGGCACCTACTGGGGCTTTATGGCGGCGATCTTCCTCGTGGCCATCGCGGCGAACACCCTGTTTCCGAACCCCGTGACTCTCGTGCAGTGGGTCGGGGCCGTGAGCCTCGCGGTCGCGCCCCTGCTCTATGGGCTGAATTGGTACTGCGTGAATCGGCTGATCGAGGATCCGACGCTTCGGCCGCCGCCCTATCTGGCGATCTGGGGCGGCCTCGGGGTGCTGGCCATGCTGGGCGCCGTGGTGGCGGTGTTCTGGATTCGGGCGGCCTAGGGCTGCCCGAAGCGCTACCAGGGTTTCCGCCCCAGAAGCTGCTCCCCCAGCTCGGTGAGCTTCAGGGGGCCGTGGTTTTCGCTCACGGACTTGCCATCCCGCAGCCAGGCCGGGGCGCGCTGGGCTTCGAAGTCTTCGATGCGCTGCGCACGCCGCTCCTCGTCGCCCTCGGGCAGCATGGTGACCATCATGCTGTAGCGCGGCACGGGGCTGCGGTTTAGAGCGCTGCCCGCGGGCAGACGCGCATCCCACACGAGAAGGCTCCCCTTCGTGCCCGTGATGTCGAGGATTTGCTCGGCGCGGATACGATCGGCGGGGAAGGGCTCCACCCCGTAGACCGCTCGCCAGGCTTCGAGCTGCCGAAACAGCCCTGGCACGCAGCGGAAGGGGCCCTGGTCCGCTCGGCACGTTTCCAGATAGATCATGGCCTGGAGGCGTCGCTCCGGACGCCGCGGGTCCATTTCCCAGTGGAAGGGCGCATCATTGCGCTCTCGGGGGTGGCTATGGCGGAAGGGCGCCTTGAAGCTTCCCCGATCCATGGAGACCCAGAGAAAGGGCGTGGCAATCAGCGCCCGGAAGACCTCGTAGAGGGGCCGGTGCTGGCGGATATCCCAGAAGGCCTGCGGATGATGGAGCGGCAGCAGGCCATCGGGCGCTGGCTTATGGCGATACCAGCTGGCCGGGTCCGAGGTGATGCCCAAATGATCGTCGATGGCGCCGCGGGCGGCGTCACAGAGGGCCGCGGGGATAAAGCCCGGTAGCACCCCGACGCCGTCGTGCTCTAGCCCGGCGCGCAGCGATGCGAGCTCCCCCTCGCTAATTCGACTCTTTTGTCCCGCTAAACTATTCATGCCCGGGCTCCGCCCGTGCCTCTATGAAGCCCACGCTAGGCCTGGGCTGCCATAGTGCGCAATGGGGGGCGGGAAACGTTTAGGCCGATTCCTGCCCTTGTCCCGAAAATGTATGCAAAGACAAGTGTCAACGCAAGCTTACAGTTAACACTGTCCAATATTTGTTGATGCCCCCAGCCCTGGCCAGGGGCCCAAAACCCTGGGGATAATGGGCGCTGACTTGCTAAGGAATGCCTATGGATCGCTCCGCCCTGGCAAAGGCCCTGGCCCGCGCCGTGCCCGGCCTCGAGGTGATCGCCGAGCCAGAGGCGCTTCGCCCCTTTGAGAGCGATGGGCTCACGGCCCTGCGTCAGCTGCCCCTCATTGCCGTGCTGCCGACGGCCGTGGACCAGGTGCAGGCCGTCCTGCGCTATTGCCACCGCGAGGGGATTCCCGTGGTGGCCCGGGGCGCCGGGACAGGGCTTTCCGGGGGCGCACTGCCCCACGAGGCCGGGGTGCTCCTCGTGCTTTCGAAGCTCAGCCAGATCCTCGAGATCAACCCCACGCGGCAAACGGCCCGGCTTCAGCCCGGCGTGCGCAACCTCGCGATTTCCGAGGCCGCCGCGCCCTATGGCCTGTTCTACGCCCCCGATCCGTCCTCCCAGATCGCCTGCTCCATCGGCGGTAACGTCGCGGAGAATGCTGGAGGCGTGCACTGCCTGAAGTACGGCCTCACGGTCCATAACCTTCTGGCGGTGACCATCGTCACCGTGGACGGGGATTTGCTCACCCTCGGCGGCCCCACCCTCGATGCGCCGGGGCTCGATCTGCTCGCGCTCTTCACCGGCTCCGAAGGGCTCCTCGGGGTGGTGGTGGAGGTGACCGTCCGGTTGAGGCCGATCCCCGCCCAGCAGGAGGTGCTCCTGGCGGCCTTCGACAGCATTCGCGCCTCCGGGGATGCGGTGGCCGCCGTGATCGCCGCGGGCATCATCCCCGCGGGCATGGAGCTGATGGATAAGCTTGCCGTGCAGGCGGCGGAGGATTTCGTCCACGCGGGCTATCCCCGGGACGCGGCGGCGGTGCTGCTTTGCGAGCTCGACGGGGAAG
>RGAU01000235.1 GCA_009919975.1 Gammaproteobacteria bacterium | reverse complement strand
TGCTCGTCCGCGTAGCGCACACCCTTGCCCTTGTAGGGCTCCGGGGGACGGAAACGACGAATCTCTGCCGACACCTGACCAACCTTCTGCTTGCAGATGCCGCGAATCACGATTTCCGTCTGCGAAGGGGTTTCCGCGTCAATCCCCTCCGGCAGCTGGTAGACCACCGGGTGGGAGAAGCCGAGGGACAGATTCACTGCGCGGCCCTGGGCCTGCGCCCGATAACCCACCCCGACCAGCTGGAGCTTGCGCTCGAAGCCATCGGTGACACCGGTCACCATATTCTGCACGAGGGCGCGAGCCGTACCGCAATGCGCCCACCCGCCCACAGCGCCTTCGCTTGCCGGCGCGAAGACGAGGGCGCCGTCGGCTTCGGAAATCGAAACGGCCGGGTGCACGTCCATGGACAGTTCGCCCTTGGCCCCTTTGATCGTCAGCGAACCCTCGCCGAGCTGTGCTTGCACGCCCTGGGGAAGCTGAACTGGATTCTTTGCAACTCTCGACATAGCTCTATTCGCTCATCAAAAGACGGTGCAGAGCACCTCGCCGCCTACGCCCTGGGCCCGAGCCGCTCGATCGGTCATCACGCCACGATTGGTGCTGACGATCGCCACGCCCAAGCCCCCCCGAACCTTCGGAAGTGCGTCGCAGGCCTTATAGTTGCGGAGCCCGGGCCGCGATACGCGCGCGATCTCTTCGATCACCGGCTCCCCGTTGTGATACTTCAAGCCTTCCTCCACGGAGAAATCCGTGATGTAGCCTTCCTCGCGCAGTACCGCGAGGACCGCGAGCTTGGCCTTAGACGACGGCATGGCCACGGTGGGCTTCTTCCGCGCCTGCGCATTCCGCAGACGAGTGAGAAGGTCGGACAGGGGATCTTGCATACTCATGGCGCGCTCCTATCCCTTACCAGCTGGACATCACAAGGCCCGGCACATCACCGCGCATAGCGGCTTCCCGGAGCTTGTTACGGCCCAAACCAAACTTACGATAGACCCCATGGGGCCGGCCCGTGACCCGGCACCGACGCTGCTGACGGCTCGGGCTGGCGTTACGCGGGAGCTTTTGCAGCTGCTGCTGCGCCTCCCAACGATCCTCTTCCGACGCACTGCGATCGCTGATGACCGCCTTAAGCTCTGCCCGCTTCTTTGCGTAGCGTTGAACCGTCTTCGCGCGCTTCTTCTCGCGCTCTACCATGGAAACCTTCGCCATTACGCTTGTCCTGCCGTACGAAAGGGGAAATTAAAGGCCGTGAGCAAGGCGCGGCCTTCCTCATCATTCTTCGCCGTAGTGGTGATACAGATATCTAAACCACGAAGCGTATCGACCTTGTCGTAATCAATCTCAGGGAACACGATCTGCTCACTGAAGCCCATCGCGTAGTTCCCACGACCATCGAAGGACTTCGCGGACAAACCGCGGAAGTCGCGCTGGCGAGGGATAGCAATGGCAATCAGGCGCTCAAGGAACTCATACATGCGCGCGCGGCGCAGCGTAACCTTGCAACCAATGGGATAGCCATCGCGAATCTTGAACCCCGCAACCGACTTCCGTGCCACCGTGACGACGGGCTTCTGACCGCTGATCAGCGCCATATCGTTGGTTGCCGCCTCGATGATCTTCTTATCACCGATGGCTTCGCCGAGACCCATGTTCAGGGTGATCTTTTCCAGCCGGGGCACTTCCATCACCGAACCGTAGGAGAATTGCTCCATGAGCTTCGGGACGATCTCGCCGCGATACTGTTCGTAAAGCTTAGTCATGGCCGCCTAGTTCCTCAGGACCCGATGGTCTTGCCGGTGGACTTGAAGAAGCGAACCTTCTTGCCGTCTTCCACCCGGAAGCCAACGCGATCGCCGCGCTCCGCTTCAGGATTCCACAGCGCCAGGTTCGAAAGCTGAATCGGCGCTTCCTTCTCGACGATTCCCCCCTGAATCCCGCGCATGGGATCGGGGCGGGTGTGCTTCTTCACAATATTGATACCCGAAACAAGGGCGCGTCCGTCATCCATCACGCGGAGCACTTCGCCTCGCTTCCCCTTGTCACGGCCCGTAAGCACCGTGACCTGGTCATTCCTACGAATCTTTCGCATGTTCCTCTCCCAGACCCCGCGCGCTTAGAGCACTTCCGGCGCGAGGGAAACAATGCGCATAAAGCTTTCGCTGCGCAGTTCCCGCGTGACCGGGCCAAAGATACGCGTGCCGATGGGCTGCAGGTTGTTGTTGAGCAGCACCGCCGCATTGTCATCGAAGCGAATAATGGAGCCGTCGGGCCGACGCACACCCTTACGGGTCCGCACCACCACGGCGTTCACCACCTGCCCCTTCTTGACGCGGCCCCGGGGGTTCGCTTCCTTGATCGTGACCTTGATCACGTCGCCAACGCCCGCGTAGCGACGGTGGGACCCGCCCAAAACCTTGATGCACATCACGCGACGCGCACCACTGTTATCCGCGATCTCCAACATCGTTTGCGACCCGACGCTCCACTAGGACCACGATGGTCTTATCCATCTTGTTGCTCACCACCGTCCCGTTCAGGGTGCGCGGATTGCTCTGCTTTTCGGTCATCATTTCCGTCTCACTCACGACTGCACCGCCTGCTTCTCACGGAGCACGGTGCGGACCCGGGCGATTTCCCGCCGCGTCTGGCCCAGAAGATGGGACTGGCCAAGCTGGCCACTGCCCTTCTGCATCCGAAGGTTGAACTGATCCCGGAGAAGCTTCAGAAGCGACTCCTTTAGCTCGGCCTCGGACTTATCCCGCAGTTCGCTTGCCTTCATCACATCACCGTCCGCTTCACGAAGGTGGTCTCGAAGGGCAGCTTCGCCGCTGCCAGCCGGAACGCGTCACGCGCCACGTCTTCCGACACCCCTTCCATTTCATAAAGAACCCGACCAGGCTGGATTTGGCAGACCCAATACTCGACGCTGCCCTTACCCTTACCCTGACGTACTTCCAGGGGCTTCTGGGTGATCGGCTTGTCCGGAAACACCCGAATCCAGATCTTTCCACCCCGGCGGACGCGACGAGTCATGGCCCGACGCCCTGCCTCAATCTGCCGGGCGGTCATGCGACCGCGACCCACAGCCTTAAGAGCAAACTCACCGAAGCTCACGCTGCTGCCGCGCTCGGCGAGACCGCGGTTGCGGCCCTTCTGCTGCTTTCTAAACTTTGTACGCTTGGGCTGAAGCATGTTTCTCTATCCCGTAGCTACGTCGCGCGCCTTAATTGGCGGCAGCTTGCGCGGACTCTTCCCGCGACCCAATGATTTCACCCTTGAAGATCCACACCTTCACGCCAATCACGCCGTAGGTCGTGTTGGCCTCGGCCGTGGCGTAATCGATGTCGGCGCGCAGGGT
>RGAU01000234.1 GCA_009919975.1 Gammaproteobacteria bacterium | reverse complement strand
CCGGGGAAAAAGCTTTAGAAGGTGCCGATGCAGCGTTGGCCCCGTTTCCTCGCCAAGGGAAACGATTTCTCCATAGGTTTCTTCGCTTTCGCCATAGATCCAGGGCGCTTCCCTGTCCCATTCACTCTTAGGAATGATGTAGCCGATGGCGTCGTTCGCGAGGTTGACCATGAGATTGACCCTTCCATGAAGGGCGTTGCGCAGGGGCGGGACCTCGATAGGATCGATCGCAAAGTCAGCGCCCTCGGGGTTTTCGATCCCACCCACCGCAATTTCGGGATAGAGCTCACCGGGAATGGCGGTAAGAGTCGCTTGGCCGATCTTCAGCCAGGCCACCTCCGACTTGTATCGGATAAATGGCCAGGTCAAATGAAAGGACGGGCTGGAGTCGACCACGCCGGTAATGGTCGCAAGGGCCAGCATCCAGTTAGTGATGCCGAACTCCACTTCTTGCGAGCGAATTTCAATGTCGGGCTCGGTTTCTTTGAAGAAGCGCTCGCCGTTCCATTGGTCAATAACCGCGCTGGCTAGACCGTGACCAAAGGCTTTCGCTTTGCCGTGCCCGGCCTCGGTGATTCGCTCTCCAGAGAAGGGGTCTTCTACCCATTCGCCGGGACCCGAAGTCATGAGGCCGCCGATATTGCCCGTGAGCCACAGGGTGGTTCCGCCTATGCCCGCTTTGAGAAGAGATCCATCATCGCGAATGCCGTTGGAAATGCCGTCCCGCAAATAACCGGCGACGTCGGACGTTAAGAGAAGATTCTGATCCCATGCGAGCTCTACGTGGATTCCGAAATTCACGATGGTGCCGAGGAGTGCGCCATTCCGGGATTGGAGGGCCAGTACGCGAACGGCGTCGTCGACCACTGAAGGCTTTCGGGCATCTCGAACGGGCGTTTGCGGCGGGTTAGGAAATTCCGCCATGTGCAGCGTCGCAGGTTCTAGGGCGAGGGTCGCGTCAGTCAGCGCTCCAACCATTTCATCTCGAAGAAAGCGAAGGTAAGCGTCATCCACTCCGGAGGAAAGCGAGCTTGCGCCCCAGAGCCCTTGCGTATCGGGGCCTTCATGGTTGTGAGTGGCATGGACCATCACATAATCCAGTCCCAATTCTTCGGGGACGTGGGACCGGAGATCTTCAACGAAGGCGCGCATGAGCCCAATGGTATCGGCGGCGACAATAGCCAGGCGATGTTCGCCGTCGTCGAGCACCGTAGCGACAGCTTTCAGGGGAAGCTCGATGCCTTGGGCAGGACGGTTATTCTGGAAGCCAGCCATCCAAACGGCATCGAATTCACCATTTCCGTTCCTGTCCACCCAGCTATCCACGTCGGGATCGAACTGGGCGTTGCCATCCAGGTCCACCCAGCTGTCTGGTATTTCGGGGGTAATGTCCCGTTCTGCGAAGCCTGCGCGCAGTTCAGCGGAATAAACGGCGGGCGTCAGTAGACCAAGGAGGCCGAGCGTAAGGAGGGTTGTCCAAAGTATGAAGGGTGGGCTCGCCATGGCTTGGTCCTCGCAATCGGTGCTGTCCCTAGCATAGGGCAATCAGCGCACCTGTGGGTTGGGGTTGCACCCTAGGGAGAAGTAGGCCCTTCCTCGTCCTGAGTTAAATCTTTCGGAAGTTGTCTTTGTAGAAGTCCGTGACCTGGAATAGCTGGTCCCCCATAATCGCCGCCGCTATCACAAAGGAACTGCCGGCCATGGCCGATGACTTCACGCTTACCGTGACCTGCCCCGCGAGTAGCGGGATCGTGGCTGCGGTGACCACTTATCTCTTTGACCGGGGCTGCTATCTTTCTGAGCTCCATCAGTTCGATGACGAGTGCTCCGGGCGCTTCTTTCTTCGCGCCGTGGGGCGGGTCACGGAGGGCGATAGCACCCTTGAAACCCTAGAGGCGGGGTTCCCGATGCTTGCTGAGGCCTTCTCCATGGAGTGGGCCTTCCATCGCAATGCTGAGCCCCTGAAGACCCTCATCATGGTGAGCAAGATCGACCACTGCCTGTCTGATCTTCTCTACCGGATTCGAAAGGGGGAGCTCCCCATCGAGGTGACCGCCGTGGTGTCGAACCACCTCACCTGCCGCGGCGACGTCGAACGGGAAGGGATCCGCTTCGTCTATCTACCGGTGACGCGGGAGCGAAAGGCCGCGCAGGAGCACGCTCTTAAGGAGATCATCAAGGAGACCGGGACGGAGCTGGTGGTGCTTGCGCGCTACATGCAGATCCTTTCCGACGATCTCTGTGACTTCCTCTATGGGCGCGCCATCAATATCCATCATTCCTTCCTGCCGGGCTTTAAGGGCGCGAAGCCCTATCATCAGGCCCATGAGCGCGGGGTGAAGCTGATTGGGGCGACGGCGCACTACGTGACAGCAGACCTCGACGAAGGCCCGATCATTGAGCAAGCCGTGCAGCCCGTGGACCACACTTATACGCCGAAGATGCTTGCGACGGCGGGGCGGGATACGGAAACCATGGCTCTAGCGCGAGCGGTCCGCCTGCACGCCGAGCATCGGGTTTTCGTCTATGACAATAAAACCGTAGTCTTTCGCTAGGATGGTGACTCCAAAACGAGGGGGGCGAAGCAATGACAGCACCAGAATTTGTATCTCTTGAAGACGCTGCGGCGATGAAGACGGGCACCCGCATCACCTTTATTCCGGGGCTCCAGGCGCTCTATGCTGAGGCGCTAAAGAACCTCTGCTACGTCAAAAAAATTCCGATTATTCGTGCCCTTCATCCCATGATGGGCATCGACAAGGCGACGGGGCAGGACCGGCAGGCCCGGCTCTATGAGCTCACCAGCCAAACCAGCTTGCCTACCATGTTCCACAACGAAGAGCGGCCCCGGAATGTGTGGACGGAGCAGCTGGCCTTGGCTGAGCAGATCGGCGCCCCGGACAGCCCTAAGCTGATTCCCGACGATTACGCGCTGCGGGCGGAGGTTTATGGCCTCTCCGCCATCATCCTGGGGGAAGATGGGCTGGTGTGGAACATGCGTATCCTCAATGACGGCCCGCTGGGCCGGAAGTACGGCTACAGCGAGGCGGCGAGCGCCGCGGCGCCAGAAAAGGTCGGCGCGGTGCTCAAGCTGTTAGACGAGCGCCTCGCGGCTCAAGAAGCTCGCGGCTCGGCCTATCTGGTAGGGGATGCGCTCTCTGCGGCGGATATCTACTGGGCCACCATGAGTATGGCCGTTTGCCCCGCGCCTCCCTCCATCATGCCCGTCACCAAGCAGAACCAGGGCATGCTGCAGTTCTTCGAGGCCAACGCAAAGCTGCCGGCGGTGGCTGAGGTGATGTCGCCGCGCATTGAAGCGCATCAGCGCTTCATCCTCACGACCTATTGCGAAACGCCGGCGGTGCTGGGGGGCGATCCCCTCTAGCGTTGGCCTAGGGATCACAAAAAAGGGGCGCCGCGGCGCCCC
>RGAU01000233.1 GCA_009919975.1 Gammaproteobacteria bacterium | reverse complement strand
CGCGACGCGGAAAACGCCTTATCGGAATCGAGCAGCACGGGCCTGCGGAGCGCACCATGACCGCCAATTCTTCAGTCGCCACCTCCCCGCGGCCGGCGCCCCCCCTTCCGTTCTATGGACCGGTCCTAGACGACTTCTCCGCCGTTAACGCCCTCATTCCCCGCCAGCTCACCTCCGATGTTCACCTTGTGGAAGAAATTGGCCAGCACCTGGTGGAAGCCGGTGGCAAGCGCCTCCGCCCCCTCGTGGTGCTGCTAGCTGCGAATGCCTGCGCGGCGGAAAGCGAGGCTCGAGTGAAGCTGGCGGCGGTGATCGAGTTTTTGCACACGGCGACGCTTCTCCACGACGACGTGGTAGACAGCTCAGGGCTCCGCCGGGGCAAGCTCACGGCCAATGCACTCTGGGGTAACGCCCCCAGCGTTTTGGTCGGAGATTTCGTTTACTCCCGGGCCTTCCAGCTGATGGTTGAGCTAGGGCAACTGGATATCCTTTCGGTCCTCGCAGAGGCCACCAACGTCATTGCGGAGGGCGAGGTCATGCAGCTGGCCAATATCGGCCGCCTCGACCTCTCGGAAGACGAGTACCGAACCATCATCAATGCGAAAACGGCCAAGCTCTTTGAGGCCGCGGCGCACAGCGCCGCCCTTCTAAGCCCTTCCCGTACGGCCAACCGAGACGCCCAGATCGCCGCCCTGAAGCGCTACGGCCAAGCCCTCGGCCTTGCCTTCCAGCTGGTCGACGACAGCCTCGACTACGCCGGCGACGCAGCGGCCCTGGGAAAGAACGTAGGAGACGACCTCGCCGAAGGGAAGCTCACCCTTCCCTTGATCGTCGCGCTGCGGGACGGAGACGAGGCCACTCGCCAGGTGGTCCGGGAAGCCCTCTCGAAAAAAGACGCGAGCGCCCTACCGACAGTGCAAGCGGCGCTGCAGTCCTGTGATGCCCTCGGCTACACGCAGCGCGCCGCGGAGCGGGAAATCGCCAGCGCCAAGGCAGCTCTTGAAGTGCTGCCCCCCTCCCCCTATCGGGAGGCCCTCGGGGCGCTCGCGGACTTTGCCCTGCACCGCGCCCACTAGCCCGCCGCCGGAGCGGCGCCTTTTTTCCCTCTTTGCGATTCCCAAGCCTTCTCATTGACGCAGAGAGCGCATACACTCTCGCCCCCTCGGAGTGTAGCTCAGCCTGGTAGAGCACCGTCTTCGGGAGGCGGGGGTCGCTGGTTCGAGTCCAGTCACTCCGACCACTATGCAGGGTGCCGGCGTCCCGAGCCGGCCACACTTTTCGATGGCAGGCCCATGGCGACGGAATTTTCCTTAAACCTTGCCGGTCATCCCGTTCAAGTGATCGCCGAAGCCGACGATCACCTCGCATTGTATGTAGACGGCTGTCTACGTAAGCGTCGCCAGGGTACGCCCTGCTACCTCTGGACCAACGTCGAACTTCCCTTTGAAGAACACTACCTGGTCGAAGTGCGCCGGCGCGCGGACGCCCCCCTCGCGGTGACCGTCAATGGCGTCCCCCTGGCCTCGGGCACGCATATCAATCCCCAGCGGGAAGGGCTTGCGAGCGCCTCTCAGGAGCCAAGCTAGCGGCCCGTAAACTTGCTTCGGCGCCGTCAATCATGCGTCCGCTAAAGATGAGCTCCGCTGCCCGCTCCGGGCCCACGAGCTTCGGGAGCCGCCAAAGGCCGCCGAGGTCCGTGATCAGCCCCCGCTTCACAAAGAGGGACGCAAAGCGCGCCTCCGTTGACGCCACGCGCATATCCGCCAGCAGGGAGAGATCCATACCCCAACCCACCGCAACCCCGTTCACCGCAGCGATGATGGGGCGATCGCAGGCGAGGATAGCCTCCGCCGCCGGCGTCATGCTGGGCCGGGGCTTGCGCAGCCGAGCATGGCTATCGGGAGCCGGCTTGCCCGTCATCATTTCCTTGACGTCTTCCCCGGCGCAAAAGGCCCCTTCGCAGCCCGTGAGCAGCACCACGCGCACCTCGGGATCCTCTTGAACTCGACGGAAGACCGCTTCGAGATCGCTGTAGCCCTGAGGATTCAACGCATTGCGGCGGTGTGGGCGATGCAGCATCACCGTGCAGATGTGATCGGCCACCTCGACCTTCAAGGTTTCGTATTCGTAACTCATGGTTTCTCCTCTCCCCCATATCCCGCTCTTTATGCCCTACTTTCCCAGGCCCCTGCTATGCTTTTGCGATCGCTAATCGGCAAGCGCGAGGCCCAACGAATGAAGTATCTCCACACCATGGTGCGAATCACCAATCCCGATGCGTCCCTAGCCTTCTTTTGCGATGCCTTGGGCCTCACGTTGCTGAAGCGCTACGACAACGAGGCAGGGCGCTTCTCCCTTCTGTTTCTTGCAGCCCCGGGGGACGAAGAAGCCCAGGTGGAGCTGACCTATAACTGGGACCCGGAGACCCTCGCCGGCGGCCGTAACTTCGGCCACCTGGCCTACGCCGTGGAGAATATTTACGAAAGCTGCGAGCGGCTCCAAGCCCATGGTGTGACCATCAATCGGCCGCCTCGGGATGGGCGCATGGCCTTCGTGCGCTCCCCGGACGGCATTTCCATTGAGCTCCTGCAGCGGGGGGAGGCCCTTGCGCCGGCGGAGCCTTGGCTCAGCATGGAAAATGTTGGAAGCTGGTAGCTCATCCAAAGCCTGGGGAGGGCAGCTATGAAACTTTACGACTCCGTTGGACCAAACCCGCATGTGGTCCGTATGTTCATTGCGGAAAAGGGGGTAGAAATCCCCATGGAAACGGTGGACATCATGGCCGGGGCAAACCGGAAGCCGGATTATCTGGCTAAGAACCCCGGCGGCGGCTCCCCCGCCCTGGAGCTCGACGACGGATCCGTGCTCGCCGAGATCACCGCCATCTGTGAATACCTAGAAGAACGCTTCCCCTCCCCGCCCCTCCTCGGCAGCACGGCGGAGGAGCGGGCCGAGACTCGCATGTGGACCCGCCGCATCGACCTCGGCATTTGCGAGAATCTCGCGAATGGCTTCCGCTTCAGCGAGGGCCTGCCGATGTTCGAAAGCCGCATGCGGTGCCTGCCCGAAGCCGCCGATGGCTTAAAAGCGATCGCGAAGGACAAGCTGATTTGGCTGGACGGTCTTCTGGGAGATAAGACCTTTGTCTGCGGTGATCGCTTTACCCTCGCAGACATCATGCTCTACTGCTTCCTGACCTTCGGTGCCGCCGTCGGCCAGCCCCTTCCGGAAGACTGCACCAAAATCGCCGCCTGGCTTGCGCGGGTAGGCGCGCGACCCAGCGCTAGCGCTTAGGACTTAAAGCCAAGGGTCTCCCGGGGCGCGCTGCTGTGAAGCGCCCCCGGGGGCACCGCCCATCGGCTCTTGAAAGAGGTCGTGTCCTAAGGTTGGACATTTGCTATTCTTCGCGCCCCCCACTGGGCATGCGCAGCCAGGATAGCTATTGTGAAACGAACCTACCTCGCGGCCACC
>RGAU01000232.1 GCA_009919975.1 Gammaproteobacteria bacterium | reverse complement strand
TCCTTAAAGGCCTTTACGATGGCGCGGCGCCGTTCCACCCGGAGGAGGTCACCGGTAGGGGTCAGAATGAGGATCTTCGGATCGTAAGCGATGGCCCGGGCGATCTTTAGGCGCAGGGCTTCACTGGTCGTAAAGGGCCCGCCGCTGGGCGTAAGAAGGGTGTCGAGCCCCTCCGGAAGCCCTTCAACAATTTCCGCCAGCCCCACCACCGCCAGGGCCTTCATCATTTCACTCCGGGGAAGGGCCGGGTTGCCAATCCGGAGGAACTCCGCGATGGAGCAGGCCAGAAGCAGGGTATCGCTGACCACCAGGACTTCGTCTCGGAGCGTCCCCGCGGGTAGGCGCTCACCGTCGATGCCGCCGAAGCGCAAGGTGCCGCCGGTGGGCAGCTGGAGCTGGGTGGCCCCGGCGCAGAAGGCTTCCGTGACGCTCACCGTTTCCGGTGCCACGAGGGTGGTGCTGGCTTCCGGGAAGTGGGCCGACAGGGTGAGCGTGCGATGGCGGTGGCGAAGCTTTGCCCCCTCGAAGGTGAGCGCAGGGGCCCAGCTCGCCGTTTCTAAGGTTGGGGTCCCGTGCGGCTCTTCGGGGGGCAACAGATAGAGCTGGGCGAGCTTTTCCACCGCGGGGCGCAGGCTGTACCAGCCTTCAAGCACGGAGGCAAAGCTTCCCATGTTCAAAAAGATCGTGCCCAGGATCAGTTCTGCGGCCACGAGCTGGCCCACGGTGAGCTGGCCTCGCACCACCAGCCAGCCCCCAATGCCTAGGAGGAGGGCGCTGCCCGCCGCCATCAGGAACTGATAGGCGAGTACCTGGGTAAAGCTGTAGCGGAAGTGTTCCCGGTGGGCGCTGAGATAGTCTTCCGTCAAGGCGTTGGTGCGCGCGGTGGCCCAGCCGAGGCCTCGCTCCGACTTAAACAGGCGATGGCGAAGGGCAAGGGATTCAAGCCAGGCGCCCATGCGGTATTTGGCGTTCGAGAGGTCCTTCACGCCGCGAACGGCGCCGGCGTCCGTGCTGCGCCAAATGAGGTAGATCAAGGCCGCGTGCACGACGCCGACGATCAGAAAATAGGGGTGGTAGAAGGCCACCACCACGTAGCCGACGAGGGCCTGAAGCACGAGGTTCAGGCCCGTCGTGAGCAGTACGGGCACCTGGCCCTTAATGGCGTCGATTTCAAAAAAGCGATTGTAGAGATCTTCTCGGTGACTGCCTTCTAGGGCTTCCGTGTCCGCATAGCGAGTTCGCAGGGTGATCTCCTGCGCCGTGCGGGCGAAAAAGCGCCGTTCGAAGCGCTCGAGTACAAAGTTCTGCAGAGCGACGAGGCTCCCCGCGGTGAGCAGCACCACAAAGAGCACGCAGGATAAAATCAGCACGGGCTGGAGCGCCCCAAGATTGGCAATGGAGTCGATGAGGAGCTGCACCGCCACGGGTACGCCGAGGGTGAGGGCGCTCAGCACTACGCCGAAGAGGATAGCCATGTTGAAAAAGGCGGTTTCGCCGCCGATTACGAGGCGAAAGGCGCTCAGCAGGGAGGGCGCTTGCCGTGCCATGATCACTCCTTTGGGGGCGCCACTTCTAGGGGCTGCCCTTGGGATGGGGGGCGAAGTGACGCGGGGGCCCCGTAAAAGTCTGTGATGCGCCGCCGGGGGGGCGCCAACGCAGCGGACGCAGGTCCGTTGCGGCAATGGGAGGAGCGTCGAACGATGGCCGTTCGAGAACAAAAGTCTAGCATGGCTCTCCGCCGCCGAGGGAGCTGGGAGGGGCGCATCCTAGGGACGCTCCTTGCGCTCCAGGGTTTCCTAGGAAGTGGCGCCCTCGGTGCTGAATTTCAAGGGGGGCCGGGCCCGGCTTCGGGCCAGGAGATGCCCGCCCCCGCCCCGGGGGTCGAGGCCCTTCGACGGGCCCTGAAAAGCCTGCGCCTGCCCGAGGACAGCGCTTCCCTTTGGGTGCTCGATCTTGATCGGGACCGGGTGCTAACCGCGGAGGGCTCGGAGCGACCGCGCCCCCCGGCGTCCCTCGTGAAGCTCCTCCCCATGGGCGCGGCCCTCCTTTCCCTAGGGCCAGCGTTCCGCTGGCACACGGAGGCCTGGGCGGAAGGGCCGCTACGGGATGGGGTCCTGCAGGGGGATCTATTGCTGTGGGGCGAGGGCGACCCTTTCTTCAACGATGAAGCCCTCTATCGCCTGGTTTCCGCGCTTCGTGGCGCTGGGGTGACTCGAATTGAGGGTGCCCTGCGGGTGGATGGGCGTGCCCTGTCCCCCACCGCTCGCCCCCGAGACGCTTTCGATGGGCAGGGGGATCGGCTCTACAACCTGCCCGCCCATGCCCTGCTGACGAATTTCACCGCGGCCACCATCGCTCTTCGCCCCGGGGCCGGCGCCGTGGAGGCGCAGGTGTCTCCGCGGCTGCCCTCCCTGCGCGTTGAAAACCGGGTGAGGCTCGTGCCCGGGCCCTGCGCCGGTTACCAGCGCGGGGTGGCAATCAACGTGCTGGGGTCCGCCCGGGATACGCTGCGCCTGGAGGGCACCTTCCCCGAGGGCTGCCAGCGCTATGCCCTTACGCGGAGCGTGCTCACTCCCGAGCGCTACCTTGGAGATCGCTTCCGCGTGCTCTTCGAAGCGCTCGGGGGGCAGTGGGAGGGCGCGGTCATTCCCGGGACCCTTTCCGCGGAGGCCCGGGCCGAGGCAGATAGCTTCGATCGCCTTTCTCCCCGCACGGCCGAGCAAACCCCCGCGCCCGCGGCCCGCCTCCTGCGCCAGCCTTCCCCGCCCCTCGATGAAATTGTCTGGCGCTTAGGCAAGAACAGTAACAACGTGATGACCACCCAACTGCTCCTTACGCTTGGGCGGGTGCGGGAAGGCGCCGGTACGGAAGCCGCAGGGTGGCAGGCCCTACGGACAATCTACGGGGCGGCGGGGGTCGATCTCAGCGATGCCGTGCTGACCCATCCCGCCGGTCTGGCCCGGGAGGACCGGCTGCGCCCGGCGCAGTTGGGCGCCGTGCTCCGGCTTCTTTGGCAATCCCCGCGCATGCCGGAGTTTTTGCACGCGCTGCCCATTGCGGGGGTCGACGGTACGCTGAGGAGCCGCTTTGAGGACACGCCCCTCGCGGCTCAGGCGCACCTAAAAACGGGCACCCTCGCCGGGGTGTCGAATGTTGCGGGGGTTTTGCGAACCCGCCAGGGACGGCGCCTTGCGGTGGTGCTGATGTTGGAGGCGGAGGAGGCGGAGCGGGGTCTGGGGCCCTCCCTTCAGGAGGCCGTATTGGAGGCGCTTTGGGCGGATTAGGGTGATTTCTGACCGTTCGTCAACTTTTTCTTGCCAGGGGAAATAAAAGGAGTATGGTCGCGCGCGTCCCGAACCCCCACTTCGGAGTAAACCCCCATGTCATTACTGAAGCGCTTTGCTGAACTCTACCTTAACCAGCCCATGCTGCTGTCCGCAGGGCTTCTTCCCGAGCTTGCCTACCCCGTGGCGTCCTGGCGTTACGCTGAGGTCGTGCCCGTGGCGAAG
>RGAU01000231.1 GCA_009919975.1 Gammaproteobacteria bacterium | reverse complement strand
CGGTCGCTTTGATAGCTTCTCCATCAGTGGGGCCGACCATTGGTATACCTTGCCGGCCCATCGGGTCCGTGCCATCAATAATCCCTTGGCGCAGAAAACCTTTCTGCCGGGGTGGCTTCGGGCCGTGGGCCCGGGCTGGATTGGCTGGGGGGTGGAATCCTTCATGGATGAGCTCGCCCATGCTCAAGGGGTGGATCCCATCGACTTCCGCCTCACACGCCTTGACGGCGCCGGTCCCAACGGCGGCGACGGCCCTGCGAACGAGGGGGGCGCGCTCCGTCTCCGGGCGGTCCTGGAAGCGGTGCGCGAGCGCTCCGGCTGGGGCCGATCCCTGCCGAAGGGCTCGGGCCTTGGGGTGGCCGTCGCCCATGGTCAGGAGCGGGGCATGCCCACCTGGACCGCCTGCGTAGCTGAAGTGGCCGTCGCCGGCGATGCGGTGTCCGTGAAGAAGCTTTGGCAGGTCATCGACGTGGGTACGGTCATCGATCCCGGTGGGGCTCGGGCGCAGGCGGAGGGGGCCATGCTCTGGGGTCTCAGCCTTGCGCTCCATGAGGGCACGGCCTTCGAGGCGGGGCAGGTGCGGGATCGGAACCTCGATCGCTACACGCCCCTGCGGATGAAGGATGTGCCTGAGCTTGATATCCACTTCGCTGAGAGCACGGCGTTCCCCAGCGGTTTGGGGGAGCCACCGCTGATTGCCGTGGCCCCGGCCATCGGCAATGCCATCTTCGCCGCCACGGGGAAGCGGGTACGCGATCTTCCCATTCGTCTCAGCTAGGGCGCTGCGCCAGGGCGTAGAGGCCGGCCCCGAGGCCGGCCCAGCCCAACACAATGGCCCACTCCGCGGGCCAGGTGAGGGCGGCGGGGCCGAAGGGCAGGTAGAGCAGGGATAGGCCCAGGGAGGCAAGAAGGGCCGCGTAGCCGATAAGCCGTCCACCGGGGAGGCGGAAGGGGCGGGGAAGTTCCGGCTCCCGTCGTCGCAGGGCGAGGAAGGCGGCAGCGACCCAGGCATAGGCCACCGTAATGCCAAGGCCGCCCGCGTCGACCAGCCAGACGAGGGCTGGGCGCCCAAAGAAGGGCGCGCAGGCGGAAAGGCCCCCGAGGAGGGCCAGGGCCGCCGTGGGTGTTTGGTAGCGCGCATGGAGCTGGGCAAAAACCGCGGGGAGCTGGCCCGCCTGGGCCATGGCGTAGATCGCCCGGCTGCCCCCGATCATGAAGGCGTTCCAGGAACTCAGAATCCCCCCAAGTCCCGCCAGCACAAGGAGCGCCCGGGCCTCGGGCCCCCAAAGTGCGCCCATGGCGTCCGCCGTTGCCAGGCCCTCCGCAGCGCGCCCCTCCGTCGGCAGGGCGAGGGCCACGCTGGTCGCCACCACTGCATACCAGAGCGCCGCGAGCGCCACCGCCGTGAGAAGCAGGGCGCCGATGCTGCGCCGGGGGATGCGGAGCTCCTCCGCGGCCTGGGGAATAACGTCAAAGCCCACGAAGAGAAAGGGCACCATCATGAGCACGGCGCTGAAGCCGGAGAGGCCCTCGGGAAGGAGGGGGCCAGGGTTCTCCAGTGATCCCCGACTGAACGCGCCAAAGAAGAGCAGCAGCCCCACCCCCACCATGGCGAGCACGAGCACGGTCTGCATCACCGCGGCAAAGCGTAGGCCGCGCATATTGAGCAGCGTCAGTAGGAGCGCTGTGGCGCAGCCTACCCCAGCCCAGGGCGCGGTGACGGTCCAGCCTGCAAGGGTCCAGAGGGGGTAGGCGTCGAGCCCGGGCACCAGGGTCTCGAGTACCGTGGGTAGGGCCACGGCTTCGAAGGCGCTGACGGAAAAATAGCCGAGCGTAATAGCCCAGGTGCATAGAAAGGCGGCGCCGGGCCCAAAGGCCCGCTGTGCATAAACGTGCTCCCCGCCGACCCAGGGCAGGGCGGACGCCAGTTCGGCGTAGACGCTGCCGATGATCAGCATGATGACGCCCCCAAGGAGGAAGGCGAGGAGGGTCCCCCCGAGGCCGCCCTGGGCCAGCCAGGTCCCGGACAACACCACCCAGCTCCAGCCAATCATGGCGCCGAAGGCGAGGGTGAGGACGTCCCGGCGTCCGAGGCTTTGGGGCAGGGTGCCCCGGTCCGTCACGGGGTGCGCTGCCAGAGTCGCTCACCCTCAACCCAGGTTTCCTCCACGGGCAGGGTGAGAAGGGCTTCCGGATCGAGACTTCGGGGATCGGTTTTCAGCACGATGAAGTCCGCGAACTGCCCCGGCACCAGCTGGCCCCGGTCCTCTTCCCGGAAGGCGAGCCAGGCGCCGCCGTAGCTATAGCGATGGAGCGCCTCTTCCAGGGAGATGGCCTCGTCAGCGCCGTACACCACGCCGTCCATGCCCTTTCGCGTCACCGCGGCATAGAGGCCCACCATGGGGCCGATGGGCAGGATGTCCGAGGACAGAGCAACGAAGATTCCCGCATCGATGGGGCTCTTTACCGGGTTGTTGTGGGCAAGGCGCCAGCCGTCGAGATAGGTGCTATAGCGCCCCGCAAGGGTGTAAGTGAAGTTCGGCTGCTGGGCGATAGCAATGCCATGGGCGGCCATCTGCGCCATGGTTTCGTCGGAAGGGCGCATGGAGAAGTGGTTGAGGTAGTGGCGGTGGTCATCCCGAGGCGTCGCCTCGATGGCCTTTTTCAGGGCATCGGCGGTGATCTCGATGGCCGCATCGCCGATGGCGTGAATGCCCATCTGCCAGCCAGCGCGATGCACCTCATCGACAAGGACGCGCAGGTCATCCTCGGGCATATTGAGGTAGCCCCGGTAGTCACCCATGTCCTTGTAGGGGGCCTTGGTGAAGGCCGCGGGGCCCGTAAAGCCGCCGTCGGCAAAAATCTTGATGGCACCCAGGGAGAGGCGATCCGTATCCAGGCCCTCGTGGGCGCTGGCTTTGAAGCGCGCCATGGCCTCGGCGCCTTCCCAGTGCATTTGCACTCGGGCCCGGGGGAGGTGCGCGCCCCGCTCTTGATAGATCTCCCGCCACAGGGGCCAGCGTTCCAGACGTTCGGAGGCATGGGTAACCGCGGTAATACCCAGGGGCAGAAGGGCCTCCAAGCTTGCCGTGAGGCTCTCCTTAAGCTCCTCATGGGTCGGGGGCGGAATGTATTGGGCCAGGAGATCCTGGCGCTCCCGAATAATGCCGTTTAGGCGTCCATCTTCGCCGCGTTCAATGACGCCGCCCTCGGGCTGGGGCGTGGCCAGGGTGATTTCCCCGAAATCCAGGGCAGCGCTGTTCGCCACGGCACTATGGCCCCCGGCTCGGGTCAGCAGCACGGGATTGTCGGGGGCGGCCTCATCCAAATCGTCCCGGTGAGGCTTGCGCCCCTCCGCCAGGGCATCCTCGGACCAGCCGTAGCCCGTCACCCATTCCCCGGGGCCCAGGGCCTCGGCTTTCTCCCGCACTGCGGCCTTCAGCGCCTCGATGGAGGTGATCTTCTGAAGCGGGATATAGCGCCGCGCGTAGCTATGGATGTGGCTGTGC
>RGAU01000024.1 GCA_009919975.1 Gammaproteobacteria bacterium | reverse complement strand
CGCCTTGCGGAGGTCGCCGATCAGGTGATTGTGGGGGGTGGCATCGCTAACGCCTTCATTGCCGCCGCCGGACACAGCGTTGGCGCCTCCCTGCTCGAACCGGAGCTCGTGAGCGCGGCGGCGGAGCTGGCGAAGAAAGTGTCCATCCCCGTGCCTGAGGATGTGGTGGTGGCCAAGGGCTTCGCCGCCGATGCCCCCCATCGGGTGTGCGCCGTGGACCAGGTGGGGGACGATGAAATGATCCTCGATATTGGTCCGGCCACTGCCGCGGCCTATGGCGAGCTTATCGCCCAGGCGGGTACCGTGCTCTGGAACGGTCCCGTCGGCGTCTTTGAATTTCCGGCCTTTAGCGCGGGAACGGAAGCCCTAGCCCGGGCCATTGCCGCCAGTTCCGCCTTCTCCATCGCTGGGGGCGGCGACACCCTCGCGGCGATTGATCAGTTCGCTATTGCCGATCAGCTCGGCTACATCTCCACCGGGGGCGGGGCTTTCCTAGAGTTCGTGGAAGGCAAAACCCTACCCGCCGTTGCCGCCCTTAGCGCCCGCGCGGACGCATGAGCGCGCCCGCGGCGCCCTATCTGCTGCAGCCCCGGGCGCCGCTGCTGGAGGCGCGCTTCACCGCGCGCTTCGATCGCTTTATTTCAGAGCTAACCCTTGCCGATGGCACCCCCATTCGTGCGCACTGCGTGAACCCCGGGCGCATGGAAGGCTTGGTGATCCCTGGAGCAAAAGCCTGGGTTTCCAAGGTTCCAGAAGAAAGTAAGCGCAAACTTCGATACACGCTTGAGCTGCTTGAGGCCGATGGCCGGATCGTCGGTGCGAACACCGTGGTGCCCAATTGGCTCGCGGAGCAGCTCCTTCTGGCGGGGGTCGTTCCCGGGCTCAAGCGCTTCCGCAGCCTGCGCGCTGAGGTGCCCTAAAGAATTGCCATCTGGTCTACCCCGATGGGCGGGCCTACTTCCCCGATTCCGTGAGTGTGCGGGCCTCTGAGCATTTGGATGCCCTCATGGAGGTCGTCGCCTCCGGCGCGAAGGCCACCGTGCTCTTTGTGATTCAGCGCGATGACGCCAAAAGCCTGCGTCCCAGCGATCTCCACGATCCTCGCTTCGCCCAAAAGGCCCGGGAGGCCGCGGCGAAGGGCGTGCAGTTTAAGGCCGTAGCCCTGGCCCCGGACCCCCAGGGCTGGACCGTGCTGGGCCCCCGGCCCGTGGACCTAAAGCCCTATGATGCCAACCGCCTGAGCCCCTACCGCAGCGCCCTCGATGCCCACTCGGGGTGGCAGCGCGGTCCCCGTGCTCCCAAGGCCGAACCCAAGGTAGACTGACCCTAAACCCACCTGGAAGCGGAGTTTCTTCCCATGGCCCTAATTACCCTGCGACAGCTCCTCGATCACGCCGCGGAACACGGTTACGGCGTTCCGGCCTTTAACGTGAATAACCTCGAGCAGATGCGCGCGATTATGGAAGGTGCGGCGGCAACGGATAGCCCGGTGATTGTTCAGGCGTCCGCCGGCGCCCGGAAGTACGCGGGTCCCAATTTCCTTCGCCACCTTATTCTGGCGGCGGTGGAGGAGTTCCCCCACATTCCCGTGTGCATGCACCAGGATCACGGGGCCTCCCCGGCGGCCTGCCAGCAGTCCATCCAGCTGGGCTTTAGCTCCGTGATGATGGATGGCTCCCTCAAGGAAGATCAGAAAACCCCCGCCGATTACGACTACAACGTGGCGGTGACGGCGCAGGTGTCGGCCATGGCCCACGCCTGCGGCGTGTCCGTGGAGGGGGAACTCGGCTGTCTCGGGTCCTTGGAAACGGGCACGGCGGGGGAAGAGGATGGCGTGGGCGCCGAGGGAACGCTGAGCCACGACATGCTGCTGACGGACCCGGAAGAGGCCGCGGCCTTTGTGGCCGCCACCAAAGTCGATGCGCTCGCCATTGCCATCGGCACCAGCCACGGCGCCTATAAGTTCTCCCGGCCGCCCACCGGCGACATCCTCGCCATCGACCGCATTAAGGCCATCCACGCCCGCATCCCCAGCACCCATCTGGTGATGCACGGCTCTTCCTCCGTCCCCCAGGAGTGGCTCGAAGTGATCAATCGCTTTGGCGGGGAGATCCCGGAAACCTACGGCGTGCCCGTGGAGGAAATTCAGGAAGGGATTCGCCATGGCGTGCGCAAGGTGAACATCGATACGGATCTGCGCTTGGCGTCCACCGGCGCCACGCGCCGCTTCCTGGCGGAAAACCCCGCGGAGTTCGATCCGCGGAAGTTTTTGAAGGAAACCATGACCGCCATGAGGGCAATCGTGGTGGCTCGTTACGAGGCCTTCGGCACCGCCGGGCAGGCAAGCAAGATCACCTCCCTGTCCTTCGATGCCATGAGCGATCGCTACCGCGCAGGTAGCCTGGACCCGGTGCTGGCCTAGGCGAGCCTAGAACAGCACCCGGGTTTTGATGGTTCCGGGGACGGCGCGCAGGCCTGCCAGGGCCTGCTCGCTATGCTCGGCATCGGTGTCGATCACCACGTAGCCGATCTCCGGATTGGTTTGCAGCGTCTGCGCCGAGATATTTAGGCCGTTCTCCGAGAAGACGGCGTTGATGCCAGACATCACCCCGGGCACGTTGCGGTGGATGTGCAGTAGCCGATGTGAGCCCTCGTGCTGGGGCAGAGCGACCTCGGGGAAGTTCACCGAACCGACCGTGGAGCCGTTGTCGCTGTAGAGCGCGAGCTTCTCCGACACCTCGGCGCCGATGTTCTCCTGCGCTTCCATGGTGCTGCCGCCGATGTGCGGCGTGAGAATGACGTTACGGAGCCCCTGCAGGGGAGATTCGAAGGGATCGTCGTTGCTCTTCGGCTCCACGGGAAAGACGTCGATCGCGGCGCCCAGGAGATGGCCCGCCTTCAGCCTGCTGGCCAGGGCGTCGAGGTCCACGACCTTCCCTCGGGAGGCGTTGATCAGCACGGCCTTGGATTTCATGCGATCGATCGCCGCGGCGTCGATGAGCCCTTCCGTGGTTTTCGCGGCGGGCACGTGGCAGCTGACCACGTCGGCCTGGGCAAGCAGCGTCCCCAGATCGTCAATCTGCTCGGCGTTCCCCAGTTTCAGCTTGCGCACCACGTCGTAGAAGCAGACCCGCATGCCCAGGGCTTCCGCCATCACCCCCAGCTGAGCCCCAATGTTGCCGTAGCCGATGATGCCGAGGGTTTTCCCCCGAAGCTCGAAGCTGTCCGCGGCGCTTTTCAGCCAGCCGCCCTCGTGGGCCATGAGGCTCTTTTCCGGGATTCCGCGAAGCAAAAGGATGGCTTCGGCCAGCACGAGCTCGGCGACCGAGCGGGTGTTGGAGAAGGGCGCGTTAAACACCGGGATACCCAGATTTAGAGCGGCCTTGAGGTCGACCTGGTTGGTCCCGATGCAGAAGCAGCCGATGGCCATAAGGCGCCGGGCCGCTTCAAGCACTTCGGCGTCCAGCTGGGTGCGGGAGCGGATCCCCACCATGTGCGCTTGGCTGACCTTTTCGAGGAGCGTATCCCGGTCCAGCGCGCCCTTGAGCTGCTCGACGTTGCGGTAGCCTGCACGGGCCAAGTTGTCCACGGCGGAGGCATGAATGCCTTCCAGCAATAAAATACGAATCTTGTCCTTCGAAAGGGACGTGATGGGGGCGACCATGGGGGATCTCACGAGGGGGGAGAGAAGCCGTCCATGGTAGCATAGCGGCCTTCTGCGCATAGGCCGGAGAGCCGACCATGACCACCGCTACAGCGCCTTCCCCCGCCCTCTCGAGCGCCGGGGCCGCGGCCCTTGCTGAGGCCTTCGGCGAACGCTTTAGCACCGCCCCCGAGGATCTCGCCCACTGGGGCCGGGACTGGACCCGAAGCTTCACCGTGGCCCCCAGCGCCGTGGTGTTCCCGGAGACGGAAGGCGAAGTTCAAACGCTTGTGGCGCTGGCCCGAACGCACGGCTTTAAGCTTGTGCCCTCGGGGGGGCGTACGGGCCTTTCCGGCGGCGCCGTGGCGCCTGCAGGGGAGGTGGTGGTCTCCTTTGATCGCATGAATAAGGTCCTGGGCTTTGATCCCGCGGGGCGCCTGTTGCGTTGCCAGCCTGGGGTGGTGGTGGCCGAGGTGGCGGCCCGAGCCGAGGCCGAGGGCCTCTACTACCCCGTGGACTTCGCCTCCGCGGGCAGCGCCCAGCTTATCCGCTACGGCATGACCCGCCAGTGGGTGGCGGGGCTCCGCGTTGTAACGGGTACGGGCGAAGTGCTCGAGCTGGGCCGGGGCCTGGTGAAGGACAATACGGGCTACGACCTCAAGCACCTGGTCATTGGCTCCGAAGGCACCCTAGGCCTGATCACCGAGGTGACCGTTCGTCTTACCACCCCGCCAGGCCCCCTGTCGGTGCTGGTGCTGGCCCTCCCGGCCTTCCCAGACGTCATGAAGGTGCTGTCGACCTTCGAGCGCGCCGTTCCCGTGACCGCCTTTGAGTTTTTCTCTGAGCTGGCGCTGCAAAAGGTGGTGGCTCGGGGCGATCTCACCCGGCCCTTTGCCGAGCCTGCGCCCTTTTACGCCCTCATCGAATTTGAGGGGGACGGGGAGGCAGCGCTGGAAGCCTTCGAGCACTGCCTAGAGGCGGGCTGGGCCAGCGATGGGGTGGTTAGCCAGAGCGGGGAGCAGGCTGCGCGCCTCTGGCGCCTACGGGAGGACATCTCCGAGACCATCGCGGCCTGGACGCCCTACAAAAATGATATCGCCGTGCCCGTGGCTGCCGTTCCCGAGTTCCTGGCGGCGGTGGACGAGCGGGTGACCGCGGCCTACCCGGACCTTGAGGTGGTGTGGTTTGGGCACATCGGAGACGGCAACCTGCACCTGAATATTTTAAAGCCCGACGACGTGTCCCAGGAGGCGTTCTACGAGCGTTGTCACCGCGTTTCTCCGGAAATCTTCGCCGCCGTGCAGGCCCTGGGGGGGAGCATTTCCGCGGAGCATGGGGTCGGCCTGCTGAAGAAGGACTACCTTCATTTCTCTCGCGGTGAAGCGGAGCGCACCCTCATGAAGGCCGTGCGCCAGGCCTTCGACCCCGATGGGGTGCTAAACCCCGGTAAGCTCCTCTAGCGGGGAGCGGTCTTTACCGTCACGCCCCGGGGGCTGGCGACGAACAGCTGATCGGCGCGGCGCAGCGCGAAGAGGCCGTTGCACACCACCCCGGGCCACTGATTGAGCGCTTGCTCCTGAGCCGCGGGGTCCCGGAGGTCGAGGCCTCGGACATCGAGAATGGGGTGGCCGTTATCCGTGATGACCCCCGGGCGCCGCGTGGCTTCCGCGCCCTGGGCGCCGAGGGCCCGGCGCAGGGGCGCCTCCGCCAGTTCGATGTACTCGATGGGAAGGGGGAACGCGCCTAGGGTGTTCACGCACTTACTTTCGTCCACGAGGCAGTAGAAGGTCTCCGCGGCGCTGGCGACGATCTTCTCCTGCGTGAGGGCTGCGCCGCCGCCCTTGATCAGGGCGAGGTTGGGGTCCGCCTCATCGGCGCCGTCGATGTAGAGAGCCAGGGGACCGCTTTCCTGGAGGGACAGCACGCGAATGCCGTGGCCCTCCAGCCGCCTGGCAGAGGCGACGCTGCTGGCGACGGCCCCGTCGAACTGATCCTTCAAAGGCCCTAGCGCATCAATAAAACAGTTTGTGGTGGACCCGGTGCCAATACCCAGGACCACCCCCGCCCCCAGGGTGGGCCGAAGGGCCTCGAGGGCCGCCTCCGCAGCGAGACGTTTTTGCTCATCTTGGGTCATGGCGTCCTGTCCTCGGGTCCGGGAAGCTGGCTCTGGGGCAACGGAGTGTTTAGTCTTTCGCCCCCCGAGGCCGCCGGCATGCTCATCATGCTTGAGCAAACAGTCAAGCGCATTCTTGAAGCGAAAGTTTACGATGTGGCGCAGGAGACGCCCCTGTCTCCCGCGCCCTTCCTGTCCGCGCGCCTGGGCCATGAGATTTGGCTGAAGCGCGAGGATCTCCAGCCCATCTTCTCCTTCAAGATCCGGGGCGCCTACAACATGATGGCGCATCTCGACGAGGACGCCCGGCGTCGTGGGGTCATCACCGCCTCCGCCGGTAACCATGCCCAGGGCGTGGCCCTTGCGTCGGCGAAGCTAGGCATCAAAGCCACCATCGTCATGGGGAACAACACCCCGGACATCAAGATACGCGCCGTGCGCGCCCGGGGGGCGAACGTTGTCCTTCACGGGGATAGCTTCGATGATGCGCGGGTTTTTGCGGAAGCCCGCATGAAGGCCGAGGGGCTCACCTGGGTACCGCCCTACGATCACCCCCTGGTAATTGCGGGGCAGGGGACGGTGGCCCTTGAGATGCTGCGCCAGCACCCCGGACCCCTCGATGCCATTTTCGTCCCCGTGGGGGGCGGCGGATTGCTGGCGGGCATCGCCGCCTACGTGAAATACCTCCGCCCCGAGGTGAAGGTGATTGGGGTGGAATCGGAAGGTTCGGCCTGCTTCGCCGCGGCGCGGAAGGCGGGTCGGCGTGTGCGCTTGCCCTTTGAGTCCCTGGATCTCTTTGCCGACGGCGTGGCCGTAGCCCAGATGGGGTCCCATACCTGGAAGCTCGCGCGGCGCTGGGTTGACGACGTAGTGACCGTCTCCACGGATGAGATTTGCGCTGCGATTAAGGACGTTTTTGAAGACACCCGATCCCTCGCTGAGCCGGCGGGGGCCCTGGCCCTCGCGGGTCTGAAGAAGTGGGCGGCAAGCGCCGCGCCGGGGCAGCGCCTTATCGCGATTCACAGTGGTGCGAACGTGAATTTTGATCGCCTTCGCCACGTGGCCGAGCGGGCCGAGGTGGGGGAAGCGCGGGAAGCGCTTCTGGCGGTCACCCTTCCGGAACGCCCTGGCGCCTTCCGCCGGTTTGCTAAGGTGTTGGGAAAGCGTGCGGTGACGGAGTTTAACTATCGCTACGCTGAGGCCAGCGAAGCCCAGGTGTTTGTGGGGGTGAAGATCGCCGAGCGGAGCGATCGGCCGGCCTTAGTGGCCCAGCTGCAAAACGCGGGCTATGCCGTGCAGGACCTCACGGATAACGAAATGGCCAAGGTCCACGTGCGCCATTTGGTCGGGGGGCACAGCGCTGCCCAGATCCCCGAACGCCTTTTCCGCTTTGAGTTCCCGGAGCGCCCCGGAGCCTTGGGACAGTTCCTGGGCGTGCTAGGCACGCGCTTTAATATTTCCCTTTTCCATTACCGGAATCACGGTGCCGCCTGGGGCCGGGTCCTGGTGGCCTTCCAGGCGACGCCGGCGGACCGAGCGGCCCTCCGGGAGGCCCTTTCGGCCACGGGCTACCGCTTCTGGGAAGAGACAGACAATCCCGCCTATAAAGCCTTTCTCGGCTAGCTAGGGCTGAACGGCGCCCAGGAGGCGGCGCGCTCGGGGGGAGAAGCACTGCACTCCGGCCTCCGTCACCACCGCATCCAACCGCACATCATGGGGTGCGCTCGTCCAGGGGCCAGTGGGCCGCGAAGCTACTGTCGTAGAAGCCCCCGCCGCGACCGAGGCGGTCGCCGGCGCTGGAGAAGGCCACAAGGGGCACGATAACCCAGGAGAGCGTCCAGGCGGGTCGCAGTCCCCGGTTCGGGGCGGGAATGCCATAGCGGCCTGGGGCAAGATAGGTGGGATCCCCGAAGCGTAGCTGGGGTCGCTCGGTAAAGGGGCTGATGCGCGGCAGGTAGGTTTGGGTGGCGCCGGCGCTTAGGGCGGCGGCCAACGGTGCGGGGTCGATTTCCCCGTCGCTGGGACGATAGAGCCCGAGGTGCCGAGGCGGTGGTGGCGCACAGCGGGCCAAGGCGGCGGCGGCGCTGGCAGCGGCGGCGGCGCGAAATGCTGGGGAGAGGCCCCGGCGCCGGCGGCGGAGGGTGCGACGAAGGCGGCGCAGCTCGGCGTTATTGCGCATGAGAATCCCCGGGAATGCCGCTGCTGACTGTGCCCTTGAACCCAGCGGTCCAAGGTGGAGGTTCAGGTCTGGCCAAAGGCTTTCCGACGCGCGGACATGCACACCGGCTTCAACACTTCACCTCCGGGTAGTGCTATAAGGCTCGAGAGCTGCATCAGCTGGCGAACAGCAACTGACCAAGGGCTTGTCCTACGCGCTCGGCAAGCCGATCGATGTCTTTCTGGCTATCGGCCTTCAGGGCTTCCTGCCCATCTTCCGCCGCGATGAGCTCGTAGGTGAGATTCAGCGCCGCCATGACGGCGATGCGCTCAAGGCCAATAATCTTTCCGCCATTGCGGATGGTCTGCATCTGCTGGTCGAGCCGTTGGGCGGCGCGCTCGAGGGCGCGTTCCTGCCCCGGGGGGCAGCTCACTTGGTAGTCCTTGCCGAGGAGATGCACGGTGAGGGTTTTGGGGTCGCTCATCCGTCCTGCTCCAAGCCCTTCAGGCGCCCAATCATGGCTTCGATCTTCGACCGCGCGAGCTCATTTTTTTCCATCAGCCGAGCCCGTTCCTGGGCCCACTCCTGGTGGCGCGCGAGCAACGCTTGGTTATCCCGGGAAAGCTGATCGCAGAGGCGAATCAGTTCCTCGAGGCGGCGCTCTAGCGTGGCAAGATCGAGCTGGCTCATGGGGGGCCCGGATGATGGCAAGACTGACGGATGATAACAGGTCTGCTTTTGCGCACCAGAGCGCGCCGAAGGCCGTGCTAAACTCCTAAAAACGCAAGGAAAGGAGTAGACCGGTGGGCGATTTTGATGCGGCCGTGGAGGTCCTTAGCCCGCTCGCAACCCCCATGGAGGTGCAGGGGCTTTTTTGTGGCGTCTATTGCGTCAGCAAGGCGGCGCCGGAAAGGGCCCTTTGGCACGAAATGCTTCGCGCCCATTTTGGGGAAGAGGCGCCCTTTCTCGACGCCGTGGATGTGCTCGCCGCGGCCCAGGGCCAGGCCCTTGCCGATGAAAATCTGTCCTTCCAGCTGCTGCTTCCGGACGATGAGGCCCCCCTCGAAGACCGCGCCGATGGCCTTGCGCGCTTCTGCGGTGCCTTTCTTTCGGGCTATGGCTTAAGCGGTGGCCAGCTCGATGCGGAGGACCGGGAAGCCATGGAAGACCTGGCGGCCATTGCTCAGCTATCTGATCAGCTCGATGACGACGAAGAGAACGCCCAAAATCTCGAGATGCTCATTGAGCATGTGCGCATTGTGGTCCTTAATCTTGCTGAACCGGGAGCAACGGCATGACCGCCAGGAAGGCTGTGCAAGGGATCTCCGCCAAGGAATATGCTGAGCGCCGGCGCGCTGCGCTGGACGCCGTAGCGCCCCAAAGCGCCCTGCTTCTTCCCGCAGGTCGGGAGCTGCTCCGCAACGGCGATACCCACTATCCCTTTCGACAAAGCTCGGATTTCCTCTATCTCACGGGGTTCCAGGAGCCGGACGCGATTCTGGTGCTTCTGCCGGGGCGCCGGGCCGGGGAAACGGTGCTCTTTTGCCGAGATCACGACGCCCGTCGGGAGCGCTATGACGGGCCTCGCCTTGGTCCGGAGCAGGCGGCGGAGGCCCTGGGCCTCGATGATGCCTTTCCCCTCAGCGATATCGACGACATCCTTCCCGGACTGCTCGAGGATCGCAGCCAGGTTTACCTGCCCCTGGGGGCCGACGAGGCCTTTGAGGCTCAGGTGCGGGGATGGATTGAGGATTGCCGGAGCCGGCGGGGGGGGCCCGTAGCGGCCCTTGAGCTCACCGATTCTGGCCACATCCTCCACGAACTTCGCCTCTTTAAGAGCCCTGCGGAACTTCGCCTCATGCGGGAGGCGGCGCGTATTTCCGTGCTGGCCCATGAGCGCGCCATGGCGCGGGCGGCGCCGGGGGTTCCCGAGTACGTTCTAGAAGCGGAGATCGCCTACGCCTTTCGGAGCGAAGGGGCGACGGGGCCGGCCTACCCCAGCATCGTGGGAAGCGGCGCCAATGCTTGCATCATGCATTACGTCGATAACGCCGCTCCCTTGCCCGAGGGCGGGCTCGTGCTCATTGACGCCGGGGCGGAGTATCAGGGCTATGCCGCGGATATCACCCGCACCTTCCCCGCTTCCGGGCGCTTTACGCCCCTCCAGCGCCAGCTGTACGACCTCGTCTTCGCGGCGCAGACCGCCGCCATCGAGGCCGTGCGTCCCGGCGCGACCTTTAATGATCCGCACCTCGCGTCCCAGCGCGTGCTCATTGCGGGCCTGATCGAACTGAAGGTGCTCACGGGCACGGTGGAGGGCATCTTGGCCGACGGCAGCGCCATGCCCTTTTTGGTGCACCGCTGTTCCCATTGGCTGGGGATTGATGTCCACGACGTCGGCGAGTACCGCTTCGGCGAAGCCTGGCGAATTCTGGAGCCGGGAATGGTGCTGACCATCGAGCCGGGCCTTTACTTCCCCGCTGATCTTCCGGAAACGCCGCGAGCCTTCGCGGGCATTGGCATTCGTATTGAGGACGACGTGCTGGTCACGGCCACGGGCTACGAGGTGCTCACGGAGGCGGCGCCCCGGGACGGCGACGCCATCGAGGCGCTCATGGCCCAGAGCGGCTCATGAGCCTCGCCCCCGATGCCCCGCCCCTGGCGGTGATTGGCGGGGGCATCGTGGGCTGCGCCCTGGCCCTGGCCTTGGATCACGCTGGGGTGCCCGTGGTGCTGCTCGATCAGGGACCGCCCCCGGGGCCCGAGAGCGATCCTCGCCGAGGCGTGGCCCTCGCGCCGGACGTGCTCGCGTTCCTTGCCGGGCTGGAGGTCGACGTGCCGCAAACGCCCTACGCGCACATGACCGTCTGGGACCACAGCGGCCCAGCGGCCCTGCACTTTTCCGCCACCGAGGTCGGGCTTCCCCGCCTCGGGGCCATGGTGGAAAACGACCGGCTCCGCTGGGCGCTCACCCAGACCCTTCATGCCCGGGGCGTTCCCCTTCGCTGGGGGGCGCGGGTGGCCCAGGTTCGCTGGCCGAGCCTTGGCGTCGGTCCGCAGCTTACCCTTCTTGATGGCGAGACCCTGCCCGTGGCGCTGGTCTGCGCCGCCGATGGCGGCCATTCTCCGCTGCGTGGGCTTGCGGGCATCGGGGTCCAGGATGAGCCCATGCATCAGCGCGCCGTGGTGACGGCGGTGGTGACGGAGCGGCCCCACGAGGCCACGGCCTGGCAACGCTTTCTGCCCACGGGCCCCCTGGCCTTCCTGCCCCTGGATGATGATGCCGAGGGACGCCATCGGTGCTCCGTGGTATGGAGCGTTGATGAAGACCGAGCGCGAGTCCTGGAGGCGCTCGACGACGACGCCTTTTGCGAAGCGCTTAGCGAGGCCTTCGAATATCGCTTGGGCGCGGTGTTGTCCGCGGTGCCTCGAGCGGCCTTTCCCCTGCAGCAGCGCCACGCGGAGCGCTACGCGGCCCCGGGCCTCGTACTGCTGGGGGATGCGGCCCACGTGGTCCACCCCTTGGCGGGGCAGGGCGTCAACTTAGGTCTGCGGGACGTCATGGCCCTTGTGCCGACGCTGGGGACTGGGCTTCGCCAGGGCCCGAAACCCTAGGAGTCTCCCCATGAGCAGCGCTTTGAAACGTACCCCCCTTGCCGAGGCCCACGAGGCCGCGGGCGCCAAGATGGTTCCCTTCTTTGGGTGGGAAATGCCCCTCCACTATGGCTCGCAGCTCGAAGAGCACCATGCGGTGCGGGGCTGCGGTGGCATTTTTGACGTTTCGCACATGACCGTGGTGGATATTTCGGGCCCCGATGCGATGGCCTATCTGCAGCGCCTGCTGACCCAGGATGTGGCGATCCTGGCGCCGGGGCAGGCCAGCTACGGCGCGTTGCTTAATGAGGCCGGCGGCGTGATCGACGACCTCATCGCCTATCGCCGCACCGAGGGTTATCGCCTCATCGTGAACGCGGCGACTCGGGACGGGGATCTTGCCTGGCTTGAGGCCCATCGCACCGACGCCGTGGAGATTAAGGAGCGCGCCGAGCTTGCCATGCTCGCTGTGCAGGGCCCGGAAGCCCTGGCCCGGGCCACGGCATGGTTAGGCGCCGCGGCGCCAGCCCTGGCGGCCCTGCCCCCCTTTGCCTTCTTGGAGGACGGGGATCGGTTCATCGCGCGGACCGGCTATACGGGAGAGGACGGCTTTGAAGTGGTGCTGCCGGCGGCGGAGGCCGTTGACGCCTGGGCGACACTGCTCGCGGCGGGGCTGGCCCCGGCGGGGCTGGGCGCCCGGGATACGCTCCGCCTCGAAGCCGGCATGAACCTCTACGGGCAGGATATGGATCAGACCGTATCGCCGCTGGAAGCCAACATGGGCTGGACCGTAGCCTGGGCCCCAGAGGACCGGGCCTTCCTCGGCCGGGACGCGCTTGCGGCGCAGAAGGCGGAGGGGGTCCCGACGCGACAGGTGGGGCTGCGCCTAGAGGGTAAGGGCGTGCTTCGGGCGGGACTTGCCGTATGCGAGGAAGGCGCAGACGGCGTTTGGACGCCCGTGGGCACCCTCACCTCCGGGGCCTTTTCCCCGACCTTAAAGGAGGGCATCGGGCTGGCACGCATCAAAGCGACCGTACCTAAGGGGGCCAACCTTGCGGTGGAAATGCGCGGCCAGTACCGGCGAGTGCTGCGTTGCCGCCCACCGTTCATCAAAAAGCGCTCCTGAAGCCATGAAAGGCCTTCATGCTGCGGGGGGAAAGGCTCCCATGACGCGCCTAAGCGCGTAGAATGCCACGCAAATTCAGCCACCCCGATCAACCAGGGAGACCCCGTCCATGAGTGATATCCCCGCCGATCTCAAATACATCGCCTCCCATGAATGGGTACGCGTAGAAGGGGATGGCACCGTCACCGTAGGGGTCACGGATCATGCCCAGGACGCCCTCGGGGATGTGGTCTACGTGGAGCTTCCGGAGATCGACGTCGTGCTGAGCGCTGGGGATGAAGCCGGCGTCGTGGAGTCGGTGAAGGCGGCTTCCGATATCTACACCCCGCTCTCGGGCACGGTCATCGCAGTGAATAGCACGCTGGAAGATGCCCCGGAGCAGGTCAACAGCGATCCCTATGGTGAAGGCTGGTTCTTTAAGCTCCGCCTCGCCGATGCGGGGGAGCTCGACGAGCTCCTCGATGCTGACGGCTACGCGGACGTCTGCGACGCCGACGCTTGAGTTCTTGCCCCGGCCCCGGGGCGAGGTTTTCCACGGGCCCTCCCCTAGCGGGCATTCGCTCCGCTAGGCCTATGGGAGCACAGTGAAATGCCGTTCATTCCCCACACGGAAGGCGATACGAAAGCCATGCTCGAAACGCTGGGCGTACCCAGCATCGAGTCGCTTTTCGATGAAATTCCTAAGGGCTTCCTCGCCTCGCCTTTGGCCCTTCCCGAGGGGGAAAGCGAGATGGCGCTCATGGCGGACTTTGCCGCCCGAGCCCGCCGCGACGACAACGTCCTGTGCTTTGCGGGCGCCGGCGCCTATGACCACCACATTCCCTCCGCCGTGTGGGACCTCGTGAGCCGCGGGGAAATCATGACGGCCTACACGCCCTACCAGGCGGAAGCGAGCCAGGGCACGCTGCAAACCATCTACGAATACCAGTCCATGATCGCCAAGCTGACGGGCATGGACGTGGCGAACGCGTCCGTTTACGACGGGGGTTCGGGCCTCGCCGAGGCGGCTCTGATGGCCGTGCGGTCGGCGCCGCGTAAGCACGCCCGTACGCTGCTCCTCGCTGGGGGCCTGAATCCTCGCTACCGGGCCGCCTGTGAAGCCATCGTGCAGCACCAGGGTCTCACCCTTCGTGATCTGCCCCTGGAGGCCGACGGTACCCTAAGCCCGGCTACCCTTGCGGCGGCCATGGACGAGGACTGCGCCGCTCTGGTGATCAGCCAGCCGAACTTTTTTGGCGTGCTAGAAGACGTCCATGCGCTCACGGACCAAGCCCAGGCGGCAGGGCTTTTGGTGATTGCGGTCGTCAATCCCATCGCTCTGGCGGTGCTCACGCCGCCCGGGGCCTGGGGATCGGCGGGGGCCGATATCGTAGTGGGCGACGGCCAGCCCCTGGGCATTCCCATGGCTTCCGGGGGGCCCTACTTCGGCTTCCTCTGCGCACGGCAGAAGCTGGTGCGGCAGATGCCCGGACGCATCGTGGGTCGTACCGTCGACCTCGACGGCAAAACGGGCTACGCCCTCACCCTGCAGGCGCGGGAACAGCACATCCGCCGGGGCAAGGCGACCTCAAACATCTGTACCAACCAAGGCCTTCTCATGACCGCCGGCACTATCTACATGGCGCTGCTGGGCCCGGAGGGGCTCAGCCGGGTGGCGGGGCACTGCTATGGCCAGCTCCGCGCGCTCCTTGCGGCGCTCACGAGCCTGCCGGGGGTGCGCTCCGTACATAGCGGCGTGCACTTCCACGAGGCCGTGATCGAGCTTCCCGTACCGGCAAAGGCCGTGGTGGAGGCCCTCGCCGAGCACCGCATCCTCCCCGGCGTCGCCCTGAGCGACTTCTGGCCCGAGCGCACCCATGAACTCCTCGTGTGCGCCACGGAGAAGCGCACGGCGGAGGACATTGCGCAATTTAAGGAAGCGTTGGGGCGGGTTTTGGAAACCCTTGGCACGGAGGTCGCCCAATGAGCATGCACCTTGAAGAGGGCGGCATCGCCCCCGGCGCAACCCTGTTTGATCAAAGCGTTCCCGGCCGGAGCGCTGGGGCGCAGCTGCTCCCCCCGCCTCCGCCCCTCGATGATCTCCCCGAGGGCCTCCGCCGGGCGGCACCGCCGGCGCTCCCCGAGGTTTCCGAGCTTCAGGTAGTGCGGCACTTCACGCGCCTGTCGGGACGTAACTTTGCCATCGATCGGCAGTTTTACCCCCTGGGCTCCTGCACCATGAAGTACAACCCGCGGGGGGCGCACCGGGCGGCGAGCCTACCTGGATTCCTGGGTCGTCACCCCCTGGCGCCCGTATCCCTGTCTCAGGGGCTCTTGAGCGTTTTCCATGACCTCCAGGAAATGCTGGCGGAAATCACGGGCATGGATGCCGTTTCCCTCGCCCCCATGGCCGGCGCCCAGGGCGAATTCGCGGGCGTGGCCATGATCCGGGCCTATCACGAGGCCCGCGGAGATCACGAGCGGCAGGAAATTATCGTGCCCGTGGCCGCCCATGGAACGAACCCGGCCACCGCCGTGATGTGCGGCTATCGGGTCCGGGAGGTGAAGGTCGACGCTTCCGGAGACGTCGATCTCGATGATCTGAAGGCGGCGCTGGGCCCCCAAACCGCTGGGCTCATGATGACCAACCCGAGTACCTGCGGCGTGTTTGAGCGCAACATCGGCGCCATCGCCGATGCGGTGCACGAAGCCGGGGGGCTGCTCTACTACGACGGAGCCAACCTGAACGCCATCTTGGGCAAGGCGCGCCCCGGGGACATGGGCTTCGATGTCCTGCACATGAACCTGCACAAAACCTTTGCCACGCCCCACGGCGGTGGCGGGCCCGGAGCGGGCCCCGTGGGCGTTGGGGAGCGGCTCCGGCCCTACCTGCCCTCGCCCCGGGTGGTGAAGGAGGACACGGAAGACGGGGCGGCGCACTATCGCTGGGAAACGACGGCGGAGGCGCCGAACTCCATTGGTCCCCTGTCGGCTTTTATGGGCAACGCGGGCATTTTGGTGCGGGCCCTGGCCTACGGTCGCATGTTGGGTCGGGATGGGCTGGTGCGGGTGGCGGAATACGCCACCTTAAATGCGAACTATCTGGCGCGGCGGCTTAGCGATGCGGGCCTCACCCTCGCCTACCCGGAGCGGCGGGCCAGCCACGAATTTATTTTGACCTTCGGGGCACTGGAGAAGCGCACGGGGCTGACGGCCATGGATTTGGCGAAGCGGCTCCTGGACTTTGGCGTCCACGCGCCCACCACCTACTTCCCCCTGCTGGTGCCCGAGTGCTGGCTGGTGGAGCCCACGGAAACGGAGACGAAGGAAACCCTCGATCACTTCGTGGCCGTGCTCCAGCGTTTGCTGGAGGAAGTGGACAGCAATCCGGAGCAGATTCGCGGTGCCCCCTGGACCCTGCCCGTACGCCGCCTGGACGACGTTCGCGCGGCGCGCCAGCTTGATCTCGTCTGGCAGGGTCCGCCCGCGGCCGCCTAGGAGGCGGGCTTCCCCTTCGGCCCCGGAAAGGCGAGCACCTTCCCGCCGCCCCGGGGCGCTTCCGAAGCGTCGCGGGGCGCGATGCGCTCTCCGGGACCCTCGGCCGTCAGCCGAAGCTGATCCCAGGGGTCCCCGGCCTCGGCCACCTTCGCCGCCAGCCAGGGGGCGGGGGGGGCAAAGGTCCAGCGCCGGAACCCCTTTCGACCCTCGGTGCCCTGGCGAAGGGTGGCGGCCCGAGCTCCGGCGTCGGGCCCGCGAAGCACCACCACTTCGGGTAACTGTTGGGCCAAGGTTAGGGCGGAGGCGTAGTGCAAGGGCCGGCCCCGCGCGGGGCTGCTGAGCTGGGTGAGCGTGCGCTGCCCGAGGGCTTCCCAGGCCGAGTTTTGGAAGAGCGCCGCCGCAATCAGAAGCGCCTCGAGCGCCATTACGAGCGGGCTTTGTCGTGCCCCGTCCCCGGCCTCCACGGCCTCAAAGCTAAGGCCCTCTGCCAACGCAGCCGCGAGCTGTTCCCCTCGAGCGGCCAGGAGGGGATGCCAGTCCTCCTGCAACGCCTCGAAGATGCCAAGGAGGAGCGCACCCTGGGCGCCGAGGCGCGCCTCGGGCGTGCTGGGAGGGGCGGCGGGATCCGGGAGCCAGCCCACCTCGCCTAGGCTCCAGGCCAGGGGCACCTCGTCGACCCCATCCTGCAACAGTTCCTCCAGCAGGGCTTGGCCGTGGGTGAGGGCGCG
>RGAU01000230.1 GCA_009919975.1 Gammaproteobacteria bacterium | reverse complement strand
AAGATGGAATCGAAGTCGTTGGCGGTGACGATCAGCGCCCGATCAGCATGCTGCAGGGGGGCGGCAAAGCCGCCGCAGACCACATCGCCGAGCACATCGAAGATCACCACGTCCGTATCCTCTAGGAGGTGGTGCTCCTTCAGTAGCTTGACCGTCTGCCCCACCACGTAGCCGCCGCAGCCGGTCCCTGCTGGGGGACCCCCGGCCTCGACGCACATCACCCCGTTGTAGCCTTCGTAGACGAAGTCCTCGACCCGAAGCTCCTCGGTGTGGAAATCGACCTCTTCCATGACGTCGATCACCGTGGGCATCAGCTGCTTGGTGAGCGTGAAGGTCGAGTCATGCTTTGGATCACAGCCGATCTGGAGCACGCGCTTACCGAGCTTCGAGAAGGCTACGGAAAGATTGGAGGAGGTGGTGCTTTTGCCTATGCCCCCCTTTCCATAAACGGCAAAGACCTTCGCGCCCTCGATTTGAAGGGACGGGTCCTGGTGCACCTGCAGGCTACCCTCCCCATCGGGCTGCACCGTACGTACGGGAATGCTGTTCATGGTCGAACTCCTCAATAGATCCAATGTCGGTTAGGCCGCCGCTGCGCCATCCCCGTCGAGCCCCTCTAACCGATCTTCAAGCGCTTCCCGCGCCGCCTGCAGGGCCTCCAGGGTGGCTTCATCGGCCTCCCAGTAGGACCGTTCATTCGCTTCCAGCAAGCGATCCGCTAGGCGCAGCGCTGCCCCGGGGTTAAGGGCAGCCATGCGTTCCCGCAGCGCATCGTTTAGAACGTAGGTTTCGGACAGCTGGTCGTAGACCCACTTATCCACGGCGCCCGTGGTGGCGGACCAGCCGAGCGTGTTGGTGACATGGCTCTCGATTTGCCGAACCCCCTCGTACCCATGGCTGAGGAGGCCCTCAAACCATTTCGGGTTTAGAAGTCGGGTATGGCTCTCGAGCGCGACCTGCTCCTTCAGGGTGCGAATCTGCTCCGTTCCCCGCGTTTGGTCGCCGATGTACACGGGCACGGCCTCCCCCTGCGCCGTTCCCGCCGCCAGGCTGATGCCACCGAGGGTGTCGAAGTAGTGATCGATGGTAGTGACCCCAAGCTCGAGGGACTCGAGATTCTGGTAAGCCAGATCGACCTTCCCGAGAATCGCGCTTAGGAGCTCAGGCTGGGCCGAGGCCTCACCCGTTGCGCTGTAGGCAAAGCCCTTGCGATTTTTGTAGGTCGCAGCGAGCTCCCCTTCGCTTTCCCAGGCGCCGCTCTCCAGCATCTGATTCACGTTGGAGCCGTAGGCACCCTCGGCGTTGGAGAACACTCGCAGCGCGGCGTCTTCCAGGGTGCACCCCGTCTCCGCCGCGTAGGCCCGAGCGTGTTTGCGAAGGTAGTTGTCCTCGTCAGCCTCTGGGGCCAAGGCCGCGAGGCATGAAGCCTCAGCCAGCAGCTTGGCCTGAAGAGGGAGAAGATCTCGGAAGATGCCCGATAAGGTCATGATGACGTCGATACGGGGCCGGCCCAGCTGCTCCAAGGGCAGGAGCATCGCCCCCGCAAGGCGCCCATAGCTATCAAAGCGGGGCACTGCACCCAGAAGAGCCAGGGCTTGCCCGAGGGGCCCCCCTTCCGTCTTCAGCGTGTCCGTACCCCAAAGCACCAGCGCTACGCATTCGGGCAAGGCCCCCGTAGCCTTTCGATGATGCTCGAGAAGCTGCTCCGCCTGGCGCCGGCCGGCCGCCACCGCTGCAGCGCTCGGCAAGCGGAAAGGATCAAAGCCGTGAATGTTTCGCCCCGCGGGAAGGACCTCGGGATTACGGAGCAAATCGCCACCGGGGGCGGGCGCAATAAAGCGTCCATCCAGCGCCGCTAGCAAGGCGGGCAACTCATGGTCTTCAGACAGGAGCGCACGCATGCGCTGAAGGGCTTTCCAGCTTTCCTGCTGCGCCTCCTTCAGCGCGGGAATCCGTCGATGGCGCAGTAGCGCCTCCAGCGCCGCCTCCGGGAGGGCCGCCTCGCCTAGGGAGAGGTTGACCGCCTCGAGAAGCTCGCCCTGCCCCGCTTCCCCCAGGGGCTCCCCGACCACGTGAAGGCCCTCGGGAATAAGGGTGTCCTCGAGCTCCAGCAGCCGATGCTGAAGATCCTGAAGCGCGTCCTCCGCAGCGCTCCGAACCCACGGGGGCTCGGCATCGCAGAGGTCCAGGGCTGCTGCCTCGGCCTGAAGCCGGGCGAGATTGCGCTCCGTAGTGTCGTCGCGCTGGCCCTGGGCCAGGGCCTCGCGCCAGCTATCGACCTGTTCCCGGAGGCTGCTCAGGGCCCCATGGAGTCCGGCCCGGGCGAGGGTCGGAGTCAGGTAGCTGATCAGCGTAGCCGCTCCCCGGCGCTTCGCGAGGGCGCCCTCGGAAGGGTTGTTTGCGGCATAGAGGTAAAAGTTGGGGAGAGCGCCGAGGAGCCGTTCCGGCCAGCACGCTCCGGAAAGCCCCACCTGCTTGCCGGGCATAAATTCCAGGGCCCCATGGGTGCCAAAGTGGAGCACGGCATGGGCCGCCATCTCTTCCCGGAGATAGCGATAGAAGGCGGAGAAGGCGTGCGTGGGCGCAAAGCTGCCCTCGAAGAGCAGGCGCATGGGATCGCCTTCGTAGCCGAAGCCGGGCTGAATCAGCACGGAAACGTTGCCGAAGTTCGCCCCAAGGACAAAAAGCTCTGCGCCGTTGGTGAGGTGCTGCCCCGGGGCCGGCCCCCAGGCGGCTTCGAGGGCCTCAAGATGGGGCTCCTCCTCCACGTAGCGGTCCACGGGGATCGTGGCCAGGACGTTGGCGTCCGTGCCGTAGCGCGCGGCATTCCCCTTCAGCACGGCCTGGCGCAGGGCATCGGGATCTTCGGGGGCATCCACGGTGTAGCCTGCGCGCTTCATGCTGGCCAGCGTATGGGCCAGGGAGCGCCACACCGAAAGGTGCGCCGCCGTGCCCACGGCACCGCCCTGGGGCGGAAAATTAAAGAGCACGACCCCCACCCGGCGCTCCGCCCGCGCTGTGCGCCGCAACGCCGCAAGGGCCGCCACCCGATCAGCGAGGCGCGTCACGCGTTCCTCTATGGGCTGCATGTCCGTTTCCCCGTCGCCGCCCTGCGGTCGGCCCCCGAAGACCGTCGGGGCCGTCGCGCCGTCTAGCTCGGGGATGGACACCATGATGGTGGCCTCCACCGGAGCGAGGCCCTGGGCACTCCCCTGCCACTGATCGATGGGCTGGAACTCTAAGGCGTGGGCCGCCAGATAGGGCACGTCGAGGCGCTTGAGCACCGCCTCTGCGGCGTCCGAATCGTTGTAGGCCGGCCCTCCCACAAGGGAAAAGCCCGTCAGCGATAGGAGCACTTCGATGGGCGGCGCATCGGACTCGAGGAAGAAACGATCAATCGCCGGTCGGGCATCCAATCCGCTTGCAAAGATGGGGACGGGGGAAAGGCCGCGAGCTTCAAGCGCCCGAATGACCCCATCGTAGTGCGCCGTATTCCCTGCCAGTAGGTAG
>RGAU01000229.1 GCA_009919975.1 Gammaproteobacteria bacterium | reverse complement strand
CGGACTTTGATGAGGCCCTCGCTGCCGTTAACCGCAGTAAGTTTGGCCTTCAGGCGGGCATCTTCACCCGCGATCTCTACAAGGCTCAGCGTGCCTGGGACCGCCTCGAGGTGGGGGGGGTAGTGATCGGGGACGTGCCCTCCTATCGGGTGGACAACATGCCCTACGGGGGTGTGAAGGACTCGGGGCTGGGCCGGGAAGGCGTTCGCTTCGCCATCGAGGATATGACCGAGCTGCGCCTCATGGTGGTGCGGGATCCGAAGGCGTAAAAAAGTCCTTGCGACACCGGGGCGTCTAGGATAAAGACACCTAGGCGCCTCTTTTTGCCGGCTTCTGCGTAAGTGTTCGCTTACGGTGCACAATGTTCACTTATGCACACCGGCTAAAGGCCTCCGTTAAACGTGCGGATAGGCCAAATCCTTCACATGTCATTTTTATTAAACGCCATAAAGCCTTGATTCTTATAGCTTTATGAATTCGTGTGAGAAAGGGGGCGCCGTCCTGGACGTTTCCCGTCACCCAGGGGTGAAGGGCGGCGTAAAAGTTATCAACGAAGTTATCCACAGCCATTGATCGGTGAGCCATGGCCTTCGACCCTTGGCCGCGAGGACTCAAGCGCTTTGCGAAGCGCGGAGCCAAGCTGGCGACAGACAAAAAAGCCCTTGCAGCGGTGCTCGCTGAACTTCGAGCTCGGCGCGACGGCGACGCCGGACCCCTAGCTAAGCTCGGCGACGATCTTAAGACGCTTTTAAGGCTGCTCGACGCCACCGTGTCCGGTCGTTACCCAGCTCTGCCTCACGGGGTGATGACCGCCGTGGGCGCGGCCCTGCTCTATTGGCTCATGCCTCTCGATCTGATTCCCGATCCCATCCTCGCCCTGGGCTTCATCGATGATGCAGCCATCCTTGGCTGGGTGTTGAAACGCCTTTCCGATGACCTCGCGGCCTTTCGCGCCTGGGAAGCGGAGCGCGCGCTCGAGGATAAGCCTTGACCTCACCGCGTGAGCCCGCTTAATTGGGCGCTCGAGCGGGAAATTTTTGGGCAGGGGAGAGGACGATGAAGGCAGCACAGCGATGGCTGGTGAGCTTACTTGGGGCAGCGCTGCTGAGCGCCTGCGGCGGGGCGCCGGAGTCCGGGAAGGATCCGGCTCAGGTGCTGCGGGAAGCGCTCCTTTCTGCGGAGCCGGGGAGCACCGTGACCATTCCCGAGGGGCATTTCACCTTTGATCGCAGCCTGTCCCTTGGCGTCAATGGCGTTACCCTGAGGGGCGCAGGGCACGATAAGTCCATCCTCGATTTCGCCGGGCAGCTCGCCGGGGCCGAGGGGCTTCTCGTGGCCGCGGAGGACGTGACCCTTGAAGGCTTCGCCGTCCTCGATGCCAAGGGCGACGCCATCAAGATGAATCAGTGTAAAAACCTTGTGGTGCGGGGCGTGCGCACGGAATGGACCGGCGGTCCGAAGAGTACGAATGGCGCCTATGGCCTCTATCCCGTGCAGTGCGACGGCGTCCTCATTGAAGACTCCCTTGCCATTGGCGCGAGTGACGCCGGCATCTATGTCGGCCAATCGACGAACATCATCGTTCGGCGAAATCAGGTGGCCTTTAACGTCGCCGGCATCGAAATCGAAAACAGCACCCAGGCGGACGTCTACGAGAATACTGTTGTGGACAACACCGGTGGCATTTTGGTCTTTGATCTTCCCGATCTGCCCGTGCAGGGGGGGCGCCAAACGCGCGTGTTCCATAACACCGTGGCCCATAACAACACGGCGAACTTTGCGCCGGAGGGCAACATCGTCGGCACCGTGCCCGCGGGCTCGGGGATCATGGTGAACTCTAACGACGACATCGAAATCTTTGAGAACACCATCTCCGACCATCAAACCGCCGCGGTGCTGGTGGTGAGCTATCTCATCACCGGCCGCCCCCTGGATGATCCGAACTACGATCCCTTCCCGGAGCAGATCTCCATTCACCACAACACCATTGAAAAGAGCGGCTACGCGCCCGACTCCGAGCCCCTCATTGCCCTGAAGACGGCGGCGCAGCTGCCGGCCCTGCCGGCGATTATCTGGGATGGTTTTGTCCGTCCTGAGCAGGAGGGTCCGGTGGTCTGCGCCCATGACAATGGTGAGCTCGGCACCGTGGCCCTCGATGCGCCGAATGGCTTTGCAGCGCCGGACTTCTCTGGCGCGGCCTTTGCCTGCACCCGGGAGGCGCTGCCTCCCGTCGCCCTGGGAGGCGCGGAGTAATGAGAAGGGCCGGGCTCCTCGCGCTATGGGTTCTGCTCGCGGGCTGCGGCCCCTCCGGGCCCGTGCGCGAAGGGCCTTGGCCCGAGCGTCTTTCCGAGCTTGCCGTGCTAGCCCAGGCAGAGGGCACGCTGGCGCCCCAGGCGGGCTTCGCCTACACCCTGGCCCATCCGCTCTTTAGTGATTACGCCTGGAAATACCGCACCGTTAGTCTACCGGAGGGCGCCGCCGCGTCCGTGCTGACGAACGACGACACCCTCGCCTTCCCCGTGGGGACGATCATCACGAAAACCTTCGCTTTCCCCCAGGACGCTGCCGGGGTCGTGCGCACCGTCGCCGCGGAGCCCCTCGCAAGCCCCGCCGCGGCCTTTTCCTTGGTCGGCCTGCGGTTGATGGAAACCCGCGTGCTACGCCATACCGCATCGGGTTGGGAAGCCGTTTCTTACCAGTGGAACGAGGCGGGGACGGAAGCCTTCTACGCGCCTGCGGGGGCCCTGGTGCCTCTGACCACGGAAGGGGGCGAGCGCTTCCCCTACCTCATCCCCGATAAGAACCAATGCGCGGGGTGCCACGAGACCGCCATGGGCACGAAGATCTTAAAGCCCATCGGACCGAAGCCCGGCAATTTAGCCGCCCACGGCTTTGCCGACGGGACCTCGCAGTTTGAGGCCTGGCGCGCCGCAGGGTGGGTGAGCGCCGCGGAGCCCGCGACGCCCTGGGCTGCCCCGGGAAGCGGCAGGGCAGCGGAGGCCCACGCCTACCTGGATGCGAACTGTGCCCACTGCCACAGCGACACCGGCGCGGCGGATACGGCGGGCCTTGATTTACGCATTACCGCGAGCGAACTGGGCCGGGGGCGCTGTAAAACCCCCGTGGCCGCGGGGCGGGGCTCGGGGGGGCGTGCCTATGACGTATGGCCCGGTCGCCCCGAGGCGTCCATCTTGCCCTTCCGCCTGGGCCACCGGGATCCGGGCATCATGATGCCGGAGCTCGGTCGCAGCCTTGTGCACGAGGAGGGCGTGGCGCTGGTAGAGGCATGGATTACGGCGATGGACGGGGACTGTGCCGCGGGCCTTAGCCTTTAAGTGCCAGCCGGGGCGCTGGGGGATCCTCGCGCTGCTGATCGCTGCGGCGCTGCTGTCGGGCTGCAGCACCGCGCGGCTCTACAACAACGCCGATCGTCTGATCGCCTGGCGCGCCGATAGCCTTCTAGGCCTGTCTGCGGAGCAGCGCGGCGCCTTCCGCGATGATCTGGGTCCGGTGCTGGCCTGG
>RGAU01000228.1 GCA_009919975.1 Gammaproteobacteria bacterium | reverse complement strand
ATGACTTCCAGGCGAGCCTCGAAGGGATCGTGGCCCATATGCTTCGAAGCAGCACGGACGGCTTCAGCTGGTCCGGGCTGGAGGCCCTCGACCCCCACGGGGCTTACCTGTTCGTTGCGAATCACCGGGATATTGCCCTCGACTCCATTCTGCTGAATTACGCGCTCCATCAGGCGGGCTTCCCCACGGCCCGGGTCGCGATCGGCGATAACCTCCTGTCCACGGAGGCCGCGGCCGACCTCATGCGCTTGAATAAAAGCTTCATTGTTCGTCGCTCCGTGACGGGCCTCCGGGAGCAGCTCGCGGCCTTCACCCTGACCTCCGCCTACATCCATCACTCCCTGGAAGAGGGGGCGTCCGTGTGGATTGCGCAGCGGGAAGGGCGAGCGAAGGACGGGCAGGACCGCACCGATCCGGCGATCATCAAAATGTTTTTCGTCAGCCAGCGTAAGGGCGCGCGTTCCTTCGCCGAAGTGATGCGCGATCTGTCCATCGTGCCCGTGGCCGTCTCCTACGAGCTCGACCCTTGCGATGTGGCGAAGGCCCGGAGCCTCGCAGCCGATCCCGGGGCGCCGAAGGCGCCGGGGCAAGACCTCCAGGACATCATTGCCGGTATCACGGGGCCCAAGGGGCGGGTGCATCTCCATTTTGGTGCTCCCCTGGACCAGCCGGGAGACACCCCGGAGGCAGTGGCCTCGGCTATTGATGGGGCGATTCATGAGGGCTTTCACCTCTGGCCCACCCATGGCGAAGCCTATGGGCGCCTCACGGGGCGGGACGCGCCGCCCCTACACGATGCCCCGGGCGCGTTGAAACCGGCGGTGCGCACGGCCTTTGAGGCGCGCCTCGGAGAAGGTGAGGTTATCGACCGCTGGGTGCTGCGTCAGTACGCCGCCCCCGTGGCGCTGGCCCTGGGGGAGGCGCCGCCGGTTTAGGGCACCTCGGGCAGGGGGCCTTGGAGGGCTGCCAGCTGTTCCCGAAGGGTCAGAATGTGCTGGCTCCAGTAGCGATCCGTGCCGAAGTCCGGAAAGGCCCGGGGAAAGGCCGGATCTTCCCAGCGCCGTGCGATCCAGGCCGCATGGTGAAGAATGCGCAGCGTGCGTAGGGGCTCCAGAAGGGTCAGGGTGCGCCGGTCAAAGGCGTGGAAGCGCTCGTAGCCCGCCAGGAGCTTCCCGAGCTGGGGCCCCTGTTCGCTGACATCCCCAGAGGTGAACAGCCAGAGATCCTGCACCGCCGGGCCCTGCCGGGCATCGTCAAAGTCTACGAAGTGGGCCACCCCCTCCTGCCAAAGGAGATTGCCCAGGTGGCAGTCCCCGTGCAGTCGAAGGGTCTCCGGCGCGCAGGCCGCAAAGCGCTCCTCGATGAGGGCCAGGAGATCGGCGCTGAGGGTTTCGTAGGCGTTCTCTACGCTGTAGGGCAGCTGTCCCGTCTCCAGCAGGAAGGCCCGGCTGTCGTGGCCGAAGCTCGCGACCGTGAGGCCCGGCCGATGCGCGAAGGGCTTTAGCGCGCCCACGGCGTGGATACGCCCCAGAAGCCGTCCCAGAACGGCCAGGGCTTCGTCGTCTTCTAGATCCGGGGCCCGGCCCGCAATGCGCGGGTAGAGGGCAAAGCGCAGCCCCTCCTCGCTGATGCGCAGCGTTTCCCCGGCGTCGTTCGGGAGTGGCACTACGGCCGGGATGTCTCGCTCGGCCAGCTCTGCGGTGAAGGTGTGCTCCTCGTGGAGGGCTTCATCGCTCCAGCGCCCGGGACGATAGAACTTGGCAATCAGCGGTGGGCCATCACCCTGGCCGACCTGATACACCCGATTTTCATAGGAGTTTAAGGCCATGAGCTGGGCATCCAGCGCATAGCCTTCCCCCTCTAGGATCGTCAGGACCCGATCCGGCGAGAGCGCTTCGTAGGGCGTGTCCATGGCCTTGGGTCCCCAGGCGGAAAGGCCGGCAGTACAGCCCGCCCGGGCGCGAGAATCAAGGTGGGCTTGGGGGCAGGGTCCAGGCGAAGACCCAATGGAGGGGGGGCGCCCAGCCCGCTGCAAGAAGCGCGTCGCGCCCGGCGCTGAGGGTGGCGCCGGTAGTCGCTACGTCGTCCACCAATACGGGGGTGAGCCCGGGTTGGGGTGGGGATGCCGCGTAAAAAGCGCCGGCGAGATTGCCGGAGCGCGCCTCCCGAGGAAGGCGGCTTTGGGGGGCGGTTGCGCGGTGGCGGCGTAGGACTGCTGTAAGGGGCAAACCCGTGAGACGGTGAAGCCAAAGGCTGAGGAGCTGGGCTTGATCGAAGCCCCGCTGGAGCCGGCGTCGCCAGTGCAGGGCTAGGGGAATCAGCACCACCGCATTTCCGAGGAAGGGCCTGGGTAGGGCTTCAGCCATGAGCGTGGCCATTAGCCGCGCGGCTTCCGGCCGGCGATGGAATTTCATCTGCTGCGCCAGCACTTGGGCGCCGCTGCCGTAGCAAAACGGCGCGAAGGGCCTGCGGGCGGTGCCCCGAGGGGCCTCTAGGCCACCGGGAAGGGGGCGCAGGGTAAGGCGGCAGGCCGGGCAGAGATCTTCCGGGCCCGGGCAGGGGAGGCCGCACAGTTGGCACTGAGGCGGCAACAGCCAGCGCGCCCAGGCGTCGAGGCGCTTCCAAAGTTTCGTCATCCTTCTCCCGGCGTAAGCAACCCTTTAAGGGTCCCGGGAATCATGACCCTTGGGGCTGGGGCAGGAGAATTTCCCACGGTCATCGTCCCCTTCTGCGGACACCTTCGGTACCATGAAGGCGCACGCGGGCACGCGGAGTTGGGGGATTGGCATGCTGTCTTACACCGCGCGGGAAGCTGACTTGGCTTTTCTGCTATTTGATCTTTTTCGGGCGCCGGAGCGCTGGGCTGCCGCCGAGGGGACGGCGCACCTGGACGCGGATCTTGCGCAGGCGATTCTCGGCGAAGGCGGACGCCTCGCGAGTGAAGTGTTCTCGCCCCTGATGCAGTCTGGGGATTCAGAAGGCTGTCGTTTTGAAAAGGGTCAGGTGTACACCCCTGCTGGCTTTAAGGCGGCATACGAGGCCTACGCCCAGGGAGGCTGGATGGGCCTTGCCGGGGATCCCGCTTTCGGGGGCCAGGGCATGCCGAAGCAGCTTTGCGTCGCCCTGGAGGAAATGTTTTTCGCCGCCAACGCCAGTCTCTACCTTTACCCGGCGCTCTCCGCCGGCGCGTGCGTTCTGCTGGCGGCCCATGGCTCCGAGGCGCAAAAAGCTGAGTGGTTACCGCCCCTCTATGAAGGGCGCTTCAGCGGCACCATGTGCCTGACCGAGCCCCACGCTGGCTCTGATCTATCCCTCCTGCGCACTCGAGCCGAGCCCCAGGGGGACGGCTCCTTCTCCGTCAGCGGCAGTAAAATCTTCATCACCGGCGGCGAGCAGGATCTGACAGAGAACATCGTGCACTTCGTGCTCGCACGGACCCCCGACGCGCCCCCGGGGAACCGGGGCCTATCCCTTTTCCTTGTGCCGAAGTTTCTGCTCAACGCTGAGGGGACGTTGGGCAATCGCAACGCCGTCGCCGTGGG
>RGAU01000227.1 GCA_009919975.1 Gammaproteobacteria bacterium | reverse complement strand
GCGGGTGCTGCTCAGCCAGCTTCCTGTAGCGGTCGTAGTCGCTACGAAGGTCCTCGGGCTTGGCTACCGCTGGGGCCTTCCGCGCGTGCTCAAGGCCGTCCTCGTCCGTCTGGAAGGAGGCGTCCATGCTGAGGATCGCCCGTCCGTCCTGGAGCGCCAGCACCCGCCGGGTGGTGAAGCTTTTCCCATCGCGAATGCGCTCCACGTCGTAAACGATGGGACGATTCCAATCCCCGGCGCGGATGAAGTAGCTGTGCAACGAGTGCAGGGCCCGGTCCTCCGCCACCGTGTGATAGGCCGCGCTGATGGCCTGGGCCAGGACCTGACCCCCGAACACATGGGGTGTGCTGGCGTCGTTCTGCCCCCGGAACAGGTGGGCCTCCAGGGGTTCGACGTCGAGGTAGGGCAAAATGTCGCTGAGCTGGGCCATGGTCGGGCGGGTCCGGTCTTCCAAAAAGGCCATTGTAGTCGCTCGGGCAGCGCTGCGTCCGGGTCCGACGAAGGCTAGGCCCCTTGCATTTTTTCCTTGGGGCGCGATGATGCGGCCACGCGGGCGCGTACCCCTCATTCCCTCGGAGGTTCCATGAAGCGTTGCCTGGCGTCTCTCCTTGCCCTGACCCTGAGCGCATTCTTCGCGATGCCCGTCACCGCGGCCGTGGCGGACTGCGGGGTGCTGGCCCACGAAGTGGAAACTCTCGGTAAGCCATAAGTACCTCGTGGGGCGCGATGGGCAGGTGCTCGCCGATTTCCCCAGCGCCATGGACCCGGAAGCGCCGGCCCTCGAGGCGGCCGTGCAGCAGGCCCTGGCCGCCCCCGTCGCCTTCCAGAGCGCGCCCTAGTGCCGGAAGGTCCGGAAATTCGCCGGGCCGCCGACGCCCTCGGCGCGGCGCTCATCGAGCGGCCCCTCACCACCCTCTGGTTTCACCGGGCGGATTTGCGCCGCCGGGGGAAAGCGCTGGCGGGCCGGTCCATTGTGGCCGTGCGGCCCTGGGGCAAGGCCATGCTCACGGAGTTTGAGGGGGGCTGGCAGCTCTACTCCCATAATCAGCTCTATGGCCGTTGGATGATCGTCCCGAGCGGGACGCGCCCGGAAACGAAGCGTTCCCTCCGCGTGGTGCTAGAGAACGTCGAGGACGCCGCGCTGCTTTATAGCGCTTCGGATATTGCGATCCTGGCGCCCGGGGAATGGCAGAGCCATCCCTTCCTGAGCCGCCTTGGGCCCGATATCTTCCACGCCGACACCACGCCGGTGCGATTGCGGGCGCGCCTCGCCGATCGGCGCTTTGCCCGGAAGCCCGTGGGGGCCTTGCTCATGCACCAGCCCTTCGTCGCCGGCCTCGGGAATTACCTGCGCAGCGAAATTCTCTTTGCCGCGCGACTCCATCCGGCTCGCCGGGCGGGGGAACTGGACGCCGATGCCGCCGGCCGCCTGTCCCGGGCCATGACCCAGCTGGCGGAGCGGGCCTACCGCACGGGCGGCGAGACGGCACCGAAAAGTTGGGTGAAGGCGCGGCGCCGCGCCGGCGAAGGGTGGCAGCAGGCCCGGCACTGGGTTTTCAACCGAGAGGAGCTGCCCTGTCCCGAGTGCGAAGCGCCGATCCGCCGCATCACCTTTGACGGGCGCCGCCTTTACCTCTGTCCCCATTGCCAGCAGGAGCCCGCGTCGTGAGCGAGTCCCTTCCCCCGGTTGCCAGCATCGACCCGGAAGAGCAGGCCTTCTACACCCGCCTTGCCCATCAGTGGTGGGATGAAAGCGGACCCTTCTGGCCCCTGCACGTCCTGAATCGCCTGCGCGCCGGTTGGATCATTGAAAAGCTCGGCCTGGGCTGGAAAACGCCGGCGCCCCTCGCGGGCCTGTCCGTGCTGGATATCGGCTGTGGGGGCGGGCTGCTGGCGGAGGCCATGGCCCGAGCCGGCGCGTCGGTCACGGCGATTGATGTGACGGCGAAGAACGTCGAGGTGGCTCGGCTTCATAGCCTCCAGCAGGGCCTTGCCATCGACTATCGCCACTGCGCCGCGGAAACGCTGGCGGCGCAAGGGGCCCGCTTTGACCTGGTGCTGAACATGGAAGTGGTGGAGCACGTCGCCGATCTATCGAGCTTTTTGAACGCGGTGACGGCCCTCGTGGCCCCCGGGGGGCACCTTTTCGTGGCGACCTTAAACCGCACCCTCGCAGGTTTCGTGATTGGCATTGTGGGGGCCGAGTACGTAGCCCGGGTGCTGCCCAAGGGCACGCACCAGTGGCGCCGCTTCGTGAAACCGACGGAGCTTGCGAGCCACCTCGATCGGGGCGGGCTGACGGTCATGGCCCGCACCGGAGTGCGGGTGAACCCTTGGTCCCGGCGCATGGCCCTCACCCCCTGGCTGGGGGTGAACTACATGGTCATGGCGCAGAAAAGTCCCGCGGCCTAGAGCAGCTCGAGGGTATCAAGCAGCTCGGCCGCCTTCGCCCGGGTGGCCGCCCGTTTCTCCGGCGCCATCTTTTCTAGGCTTCGATAGATCATGCCGAGGCGCGGGTTCCGCCCGAGGCGTTCCGGGTGCCGTTCCAAAAAGTCCCAGTACAGGGCGTTAAAGGGGCAGGCCGTGGGGCCCAGGGTCTCCTTCGGGGTGTAGGTGCAGCCCTTGCAGTAGTTCGACATGCGGTCGATGTATTTCCCCGAAGCGGCGTAGGGCTTGGAGGCCAGCTGCCCGCCGTCGGCAAAGAGGGCCATGCCCACCACGTTCGGCAGCTCCACCCATTCGAAGGCGTCGACGTAAACCCCCAGGTACCACTCCGCCACTTCCTGAGGGTTTAGCCCGGCCAGCAGGGCGAAGTTCCCCGTCACCATGAGCCGCTGGATGTGGTGCGCATAGCCGTGGGTGCGCGTGCTATGCACCGCTTCCGCCACGCAGGCCATCTTCGTTTCCCCGCTCCAGTAGAAGGCCGGGAGGGGGCGCGTGGCCTCGAGCGCATTCACGGCGTCGTAGCCGGGCATAAAGTGCCAGTAGATGCCCCGGACGAATTCCCGCCAGCCGAGGATCTGTCGGATAAAGCCTTCCACGGCGTTCAGCGGTGCCTGGCCGGCGTGGTAGGCGGCCTCGGCGGCCGCGCAGCAGGCGAGGGGGTCGAGGAGGCCGATGTTCAGGTAGAGGGCGATGTGGCTGTGGAAGAGCCAGGGGTCCCCTTCGGCCATGGCATCCTGGTAGGTGCCGAAGTTCGCGAGCCGCGTCTCGATGAAATGGGCGAGCACGCGCTCAGCGTCCTCTGCGGTTACGGCATAGCTAAAGGGCCGAAGCACGCCGAAGGCGTCGGGGCACGTCCGCTCGATCAGGGTGAGCACCGCTTCCGTGGTGGCGTCCGGGGCCACGGCATAGGGGGCTGGGACCACGGGGCGATCCGCCGCCTTCTTTGGCCAGCCCTGCCGATTGTCCGCGTCGAAGTTCCATTGCCCCCCGACGGGTTGGTCCCCCTCCATGAGGAGTCCGGTCTTTCGCCGCAGTTCGCGATAGAAGTACTCCATGCGCAGCTGTTTGCGTCCCGTGGCCCAGCGGGCGAAATCCTCCCGGCTGGCGAGGAAGCGATCGTCTTCTTCCCAGCGTAGGGGGAGGGTGCCGCTGTCGCGCAGCGCATCGAGGGCCTCCTGCACCCGCCATTCCCCGGGGCGGGTCAGCACCACCTCCTCAAAGGGGCCGAGGCGGGCGTAGGCGCG
>RGAU01000226.1 GCA_009919975.1 Gammaproteobacteria bacterium | reverse complement strand
GCCTCAAAGAGCTCGGGCTGCGCCGGATTCAATTCCTCGAGGGGAATGCTGTAGGGATCCATGCCGAGGTGGCTGGGGACATCGGGGAAGGGATTTTCCCAATCGATCGTGCCAAGGGTGGGCGCTTCGCTCATGGTAGCTCCTAAAGGTGAGTCGCGGCTCGCATTTGCCCTCAAATGTCCTCTGACCCCACCCATCTGTCAAGAGGCGGGGGGAAATTCCTAGGCGGTATAGAGCACGCCAAGCCCTAGGTAGGCCACCAAGGCAATGGCCCCGGCGCAGAGGGCAAAGGGCAGCTGGGTGCGTACGTGCTCGATATGGGAGGCCTCGGCGGCGAGGGAGGCGACTACGGTGGTATCGCTGATGGGGGAGGCGTGGTCCCCAAACACCGCACCTCCGAGCACCGTCGCCAGAAGCAAGGACGGCGGAAGGCCCAGATCCAGCGCCAGGGGGATGGCCAGGGGGATCATGAGGGCGAAGGTGCCGAAGGAGGAACCGATGGAAAAGGCGGTGATTCCACTCACTAAGAACACCAGGGCCGGAAGCAGGAAGGCGGGCACCTGATCCCCCACAAGTTGAGCCAGGTAGGGGCCCGTACCCAAGGCCTTAGCGGCCGTCCCTAGGGCGAGGGCAAAGAGCAAAATCACGGAGATGGTGAGCAGGTTGGCCGCGCCGGCCAGGCTCGTTTCCATGATGTCCGCGAAGGCCGTGCCCTGCCGCGCGGCCTGCAGGGCCGTGACCGTCAGTCCCGCAAGCACGCCCCAGAGCACGGCCTTGGATCCGGAGCCCGCCATGAAATCGCCGTCCCCGGTGATCCACAGGCCAAGGGGTACGGTCAGCAGCAGGGCCAGCAGGGGAAGGAGCATGTGCCCCGCATGGCCCTGGCTCGGGCCATCTTCCCGTTCGCTGGCCAAGGGGGCGGCCGCCGTTGCCTGGGCCGCGCGGTCGTCGGCGGCGCCCATGGGGCCGAAGCGCCAGCCGAAGGCGATCGTGGCAGCGGCAAAGGCCACGGCGCTAAAGGCATAGATGTTTAGGGGGATGGCGCTGACGAACACGCCGAGGGGATCCTCGAGCCCCGTGTTCTCAAGAAGGCCGAGGTTGATGGCGCCCCAGGCATTTAGGGGAATGAGAATGCACACGGGGGCGGAGGTGCTGTCGATGAGATAGGCCAGCCGCTCCCGGGAGAGGCGGAAGCGGTCGAAGAGGGGCCGGGCCACGGCGCCGGCCACGAGCAGGGTGACGGTGGATTCAATGAAGATCACCACCCCCGTACCCCAGGCGAGCCACTGGGCGCCCTTCGGGCTTTGGCTAAAGCGCAGCTTTGACAGGGCTCGGATCAGCCCTCCCACGCCGCCGTTGCGTTCGATGAGGGCCATCATGGAGCCGATGAGCATCATGAAGATCAGCACCCGCGTATCGCCGGGGCTCTCGAAGACCCGAAGGATGCCGTCCACCGCATCGGCCAGGGCGCTTAGGGGATTCAAGCTGCTGTTCGTTCCGAAAGCTAGGAGACCGTAGGCGAGCCAGATGCCGGCAAAAAGCGAGGGGAGGACCTGGCGCGTCAGGAGAGCGCAACCGATGGCCAGGGCCGGGGGCAGAAGGGCAGTCCAGCTCACATCGCTCATGGGGGGTCCTTAAGGCAGTCATGCATTTTCGTAACGGTTCTGAGTATGCCGTGCTTTTACGGAGTTGCACCCCATGGCGGAGCGAGGCAGGCTCTGAGGCTTAGGGAAAAGCGGAGAGCCTTGCAGTCAAGGCTTCGGGGGAGGAGACAGTCAATGGTGAAGTTAGCGGATCGTTTTGACTCCTGGGCACCGATCACGGCGGATGACGCGGCGATTCGAAGTGCTCTGGCCAGTGCCAACATTCCAGCGCTCATGTGCGCCCTGGTGCACCTGACCGGGGATCCGTCCCTGCTTCGGGGCAGCATTAAGCCCAGTGCGGAATTCATGGGCGATCCCCAGGGGGGAATCTCGGAGGCCGATCAAGCGCAGATGCGGGAAGCGGCCTTCGAGGCGCTGGTCGCCTATCGCGATGGCGGGCAAGCCCTGCCGCCGGCGCCAAACCTCGAGGTGGTGCGGGAGATGATCGATTTCATCGCCGGCCAGCCCTTGCCCGAACACTACGGCCCCTTCCTCCTCGGAGAGCTGGGGCTGAATCACGAGGACCCCTACGCCCAGCCGGCGCTCCTTGAGGTTGACGAAGACGCGCGTGGCGCCTTTCACGTGCTCATTATCGGCGCGGGGATGTCCGGGCTCTTGGCGGGGTATCGCCTGAAGCAGGCCGGAGTGCCCTTCACCATTGTGGAGAAGAACCCGTCCGTGGGGGGGACGTGGTTTGAGAACACCTATCCGGGCTGTCGCGTGGATAGCCCGAACCACACCTACTCCTATTCCTTCGCGCCCAACGATTGGCCCCAGCACTTTAGTGCTCAGCCCGTGCTTCTGGACTACTTCCGCCAGTGCGCGGAGGCCATGGGCGTGCTCCCGAATATCCGCTTCAACCGGGAGGTCACGGAGGCGCGCTACGACGCCGAGACCCAGCAATGGGTGCTGTCCGTGAAAAGCCCAGAGGGCACGGAGTCCTTCTCCGGGGATGCGCTCCTGACCGCCACGGGGCAGCTCAATCGCCCGCGCATGCCGGAGATTGAGGGCATGGAGCGCTTCTCCGGCCCAAGCTGGCATTCGGCGCGCTGGAACCATGAGGTGGATCTCACGGGTAAGCGGGTCGCCGTGGTGGGTACGGGGGCCAGCGCCTTCCAATTTGTGCCCCATATCGCCAAGCAAGCCTCCAGCGTCACCATATTCCAGCGCACGCCACCCTGGGTGTCGCCCCAGGCGCATTACTTTGAGCCCATTGAAGATGGTAAGCACTGGCTGCTCCAGCACGTGCCCTTCTATGCGAAGTGGTTCCGCTTCTCCCAATTCTGGTCCACGAGCGAAGGGCTTCTGGGTTCCGTGCGCCGGGAGCCCGGCTATGAGAACCGGGACGACGCCGTGGGGGAGGCGAACGATCAGCTCCGGGCCATGCTGACGGAGTTCATTCACGAAATGCTCGGGGATCGGCCCGATTTGATCGAGAAGGTTACGCCCCACTATCCCCCGGCGGGCAAGCGCATGTTGGTGGATAACGGCACCTGGTACCAAACGCTGAAGCTGCCGCACATCGAAGTGCTAACGGATCGCATTGCGCGCTTCACGGAAGGGGGGCTGGAAACGGAAAGCGGGGTCACGCACGACTTCGACGTGGTGATCTACGCCACGGGCTTCCACGCCAGTAAGATTGTCTGGCCCATGGCCATCTACGGCCGCACCGGGGAAAACCTGCAGGATCTGTGGGATGGGGACCCCCGGGCTTACCTCGGGATCACCGTACCCGATTTCCCCAATTTCTTTATGACCTACGGCCCCAACACCAATATTGTGGTGAACGGGTCCATCGTCTTCTTCTCCGAATGCGAGATTCGCTACATCCTCGGCTGCCTGGCCCTGTCCATGGAGCAGGGGCGGAGCCTCGCGGTGAAGCACGGGGTCCACGACCGCTTTAATGAAGCAGTAGATCAAGCCAACGAACAGATGGCCTGGGGCGCCCCCCACGTCAAGAGTTGGTACAAAAACGCAAAGGGGCGGGTGACGCAGAACTGGCCCTTTACGCTGCTCGAGTACTGGAACCGAACCCGGGCACCAGCGGT
>RGAU01000225.1 GCA_009919975.1 Gammaproteobacteria bacterium | reverse complement strand
CCCCCTCCTTGCCGATGAATTCTTCGCAGAAATGGCCATGGCGATCATGGGAGGGCTTGCCTTTACTACCCTTCTTACCCTGCTGGCGGTGCCGATTTTTTACGCTGTTTCCCTAGGGCGCCAGCTGACCTTCGAAAAGGTTTAGGGGGCTTTTCTAAAATACCTTTGGAGAGTTTTCTTGGCCGTCTTGCGGGCGGGCTCGTGAGTCCTTTGAAGCGCCTGAAGGGAGGGGGCCTGTCCCTCAAGGTTTTGAAGGGAAAGGGGCCCGATTCTCTCGTAGGACCCCTCATCCATGGCTAGGCGAGCATTGACGAGGGCGCCGTTCGGGTCTCCCATCTTTCCTGAACCAAAGTAGCCGTAGCCCTCGACCATGCTTCGCGTCGCGGTGGCCTGGAAGCCGCAGCGCCAAAGAAACTTCTCGCTGGCGTTGCGGAGGACTTCTGGGCGAACGGTGAGATGGAAGGATTCCTGTTGGCGGATAAAGGGGCGCACAGCAGAGTTGGTGATGATGTAGCGGAGATCCTCGGAGTGGTTAACGGCGCCGCCGTGGAGCACGCGTCCGTCCATGAGCATCACGGTTCCAGCAGGAGCCTCAAGGTTGATTGCCGGGGGTACCTCACCAAAGGTTCCCTGACCTTTCTCATAAAGGTGATGGGAGCCTGGGATGATCAGTGTTCCACCGTTAACCTCATTGACGTCTTGAAGGATGTAAATGGTGTTGACGAGGAAGGGCGCCCCGGGGGTAAAGCAAGGCGAAGCAAGGCCCTGGTCCTGATGGATGCCTTGAGGGTGGCACCCTGGAAAAGAGATGTTGGCAATAAAGCTGAGGTGGGACCAGTCAGGCCCAAGGGCTTCGTCGAGAAGCTGCTCAATCAGGGCCCCGGCCTGGACGGCCTCGGTTTCGTGCGCCATGCAGGCAACAAAGAGATCCCCCTTGTTCACCAACGACCACACATGCTGTTGCGCTTCCGTTAGGTAGGCGATTTCAAGGGCTCGCTCGGCAGCGGCCTGATCGCTGACCCGTTCCTGCAACGCTTTGGTTTGCTGAGGAGAGGTACCATCTTCTATGAGGCAGTAGCCCCAGCGATAGAAGTCTTCCCTTAGCTGCCCGAGGTCCTTTGTGGGCAAGGGCAGGGCTACGGTTTTCCAGTAAGAATGTTTCCGGGCGACGGTGGTGTCGTAGTAGCGCCCCTCTCCCCAGCGAAGGGGTTCGTCGCGCTTAGGAACGGAGAGCCAGGGGTTGGCTCTTAAAAGCGACCGGTAGGGCTCTCGGGAAGTGAGCTGAGCTCGGTAGGGCGATTCAAAGTCCTGAGAAAGCTCTGCGACCGCTTCCGGAGTAAACTCACGAGGTAAATCCATGGTGTACCCCCTCCCTAACTTTCCGGCCCTAGGAGCCGTGCTCAATAATTTGCGGCGGTGGCGTGAATTTCCCCCAGATTTCTAGTTCCTCATAGACGTCCGCTTCTAGCTTCGCTCGTCTAAACTGAGCGACCGCGTCCTCTACATCCTGCCCATTCAGGTAGGCGCTGCAAGCCCTTCGAAGATTCCCAAGAGCACTTCGCAGGCTCTCCCCGTCCTCCAACCCCTCAAGCTTGCGCCAGTCGAGCGTTTCGTAGAGGAAGTCCGTTTCCCGAAAGAGCTCGAGGATAAAGTCCTTTGGCGTCATGGGCATGCGCTAGCCGCGTTGAAATTCGCGGAGCACTTGGCCAGGACGATGGCCCGTATGCTCACAGTTTCGAACTACGACCTCGCCCGCCACCAGGGTGGCTTCGTAACCCGTGCTCTTTACAACGAAACGCCCCCCGCCGTGGGGGAAGTCGTTAACGTATTCAGCATGACGCGTTCCAAGCTTGGCGTAATCAATGACGTTGATGTCTGCGTGCCAGCCTTCCTTAAGAAGTCCACGCTCCTTGAGCCCGATGATCTCCGCAGATTTCCCGGTGATGCGGTGAACGGCCTCTTCGAGGGTATAGACCCCCCGGTCACGGGTTAGGTCGCTGAGCAAGACCGTTGGGGAGTCGGTGTCGGTAAAGAAGCCAACGTGTGCGCCCGCGTCGCCTAGCATGGGGACGACGTGAGGTAGTCGCATGTATTCCCACTGATTCTCAAGGTTTCCGCCAAACATCCAGAAGTTGAAGTATTCCCGCCCTTCAGAAGCGAGGAGCCGGTCCACATAGACCTCAACCGGGTCTTTCCCTTCGGCCTCAGCAAGTTGAGCCAGGCTTCCCTTCCGATCAAAGTCCAGGTCGGGGCGCTCGGCTGTCCCGAAGGGGTGAAGCATGGGTGCAAGCTGTTTGAGATCTCCTGCGGCTTGCCCTTCGGAGATGAGGGCCGCCCGGACTTCGGGCTTTTTCATGGCGGCTACCCGGTCTTGGATGGTCGGCAGCGCCATGAGGTCGCGCCATGCTTTCGATTTCTTGGTGAAGGGGGATAGCTGAGCTAGGCCAAAAAACGCGCCGCTCGGACGGGTATGGCAAATGCTCGCGATTCGCTTTCCATCCTTGTTGCCATTTTCAAGGAAGCGGCGCCAATGCCCGACACCGCCGTCCCCTTGGGCTCCCGTCCCGCCGGAAAAGAGCACCTGACAGCCCAGGCTCATGGCGTCCTGGAACATTTCAAGTTCTGTCTCGAAACGGGTGGCCATATCGTTGGCCGATTGGAAGATGGCCCCAGCGCCTCCACCGGCAATGATAGCCTCCTGGATAGCTTTCGTTTCCCGAAGGTCGGCCCAGGTTCCGGGGGTGCAGCGGCCATCGGGAACCTTATGCATGAGGAAGCGCGAGGTTGAGAAACCGGCCGCTCCGGCTTCCATCGACTCCCGGACCATCTTGCTGATGTGAGAGAGCTCCGCGTCCGAGGGCTGGGCGCCCTCGTCCATGGAACGGTCACCCATGGCCTCGTAGCGTACGGAGGAGTGACCCACGAGCCCTACGATATTGAGTGCAGGCTTTAGGGCTTGCACTGAATCAAGGTATTCACCGTAGCTGGTCCAGTCCCAGGGAAGACCGTCCATGATGGCATCGGCGGCGATATCCTCCACGGACTCCATGAGCTCCGCGAGGTAGCGGCGATTCTTGGGACCGCAGGGGGCAAAGGTGACGCCGCAGTTGCCGATCATGGCGGTGGTTACGCCGTGATAGGAGGTGGAGGTCATCATGGGATCCCAGCCGATCTGTGCATCTAGGTGGGTATGGAGGTCCACGAAGCCTGGGGTCACGATTTTCCCCGTCGCGTCGATGATCTCCCCAGCCTCAGCGTTTGAGAGGTCGCCGATCTTGGCGATTCGACCCTTCACAACGCCAAGGTCCGCTTTCTGGGAGGGTCCGCCGGTGCCGTCCACCAAGGTCCCGCCGCGAATAATCAGATCGTATTCCATGGTTCTCCACCTCACGCAAAGGTCCTAAAAAAGATATAGCACAAATTGGGTTTTCAGACCCAATCTCGGCAATCCCTGCTGCCTTCTCAGCGCCGGGGTAGTAATTCCCGATTGAGGCGCAGGGCGTGAATGCATCCTTCGCTGTTTCGAAGAAATTCCACGGTGAGTTCGCCAGCGTAGAAACCCTGAGCTGTTGGCGCGGTAAATCGGTCCTGACCGCTTTCCGTCAGGGAAAGGGCAGATTTTAAGGGCGCCTCGTCTGCGAGATTGACCAGGAAAAGCGACCCATCGCCCGCGGCGATATAGCTGCGCCAGTGATGGCCGTCGTCATAGCGTCCTTCGTAATCGGTGCAGCTAAAGGAAGGGCCTTGCTGAAGGGCTT
>RGAU01000224.1 GCA_009919975.1 Gammaproteobacteria bacterium | reverse complement strand
GGTCCCCTTTATCACTCCGGTCCCAGCGGTTTTATGGCGACGGGGCAGCTCCTGGGGCAAACGGTGGTGCTGCAAAAGAAATTCGATGCGGAGGACTGGCTACGCCTCCTCGATAAGTACCGGTGCACCAGCACCTTCTCCGCTCCGGCGCCCATTCGCCTCGTCTGTAACTTGCCCGATGACGTGGTCGCCCGCTACGACCGCAGCAGCATGCGGGTGATGATTGCGAACGCTGCCCCCTGGTCCTATGCCTTAAAGCTCATGTACCTCGATCGTTTTCCCGAGGATTCGCTCTTTGAGGTCTACGGGTCCACGGAGCTGGGGGTCAACGCTATCCTTCGCCCGGAATATCAGCGCAGCAAGAAGGGCTCCTGTGGCCAGCCGGCGCCGGGCTGTGAAATCCGCCTTTACGACGAGGAGGGAAAGGTGGTCACGGCGCCACACACGGAAGGGGAGCTTTTCGTGCGCAGCGCGAGCGTCTTTGACACCTACCACAAGGCGGAGGATAAGTTTCAGGAGGATCGGCGCGACGGGGAATGGCAGACCGTCGGCGATATCGCCTACTTCGACGAAGAGGGCTTCTATTACATCTGCGATCGTAAGAAGGACATGATCATCTCCGGGGGGGTGAACATCTATCCCGCAGAAATTGAGGGGGCCCTAGAGCAGCATCCCGATGTGGTGGACGTTGCCGTCTTCGGAATTCCCAGCGAGGAGTGGGGGGAAATGGTTCACGCCGAGGTGGTACAGCGCCCGGGCGCGAGCCTCTCGGCGGAGGCCCTCATGGCCTACGCCCGAGAGCACCTAGCGGGCTACAAGGTGCCTCGGTCCATCAAGTTCATCGCGGAGATTCCCCGCACGGGGACGGGGAAGATCCTGAAGCGGGAGCTGCGCAAGCCCTACTGGGAGGGCCGGGCGTCCCGGGTGGGCTAGGCCCGTCGCTCGCTCTCCAAGGGCTCTGGGGGCGCTTAGCGCCCCTTGAAGTCCGCGGGTCGCCGCTCCATAAAGCTGGCGATCCCTTCCTTGAAGTCTTCCGTTTTAAACAGCGGCAGGAGCTGCAAGAACACGTGGTGAACGTGATCATTGAAGGTCTCGTTCATGCCCATGCGCATCATGCGCTTGGATGCCTGCACGGCCAGGGGCGCATTCGCGCAGATTTCCTTGGCCAGGGCCCGAGCGCGCTCCGCGACCTCGGCCGCTGGCACCACGGTGGACACCAGGCCAAGCTCCAGGGATTCCGCTGCCGTGAGGGTGCGTCCCGTGAAGATGAGTTCCGCGGCCTTGGACCAGCCCAGGAGGCGGGGGAGGATCCAGGTGCCCCCGGATTCGGGAACGATGCCCCGGGCCGTGAAGGCTGCCGCCATCTTGGCTTCCTCGGCCATGATGCGGATATCGCAGCCCAGGGCCATGTCCATGCCGTAGCCCGCAGCGGAGCCGTTAAGGGCGCAGATCACCGGCGTGTCGAGGTTGTGCATGACCGTTGGGGGCGTCGAGCGAAGATCGAGGTTTGTGCTGTTCCCCGCATCGGACTCGCCCACTTTCCCGCTGCGCAGGTCGAGCCCCGCGCAGAAAAAGCGCCCCGTGCCCGTAAAGATGATGCAGCGCACGTCCCGGTCCCGGTCGGCCCTTAGGAAAAGCTCCGTCACTCGGTCGAGCATGGCGCCGGAAATGGTGTTCTGCACCGCCTCCCGGTTAATGGTGATGGTGGCGATGTGTTCGCTGACCTCGTAGAGAACTTCCTCTGCTGGGCTGTCCTGCCGTTGTGCTTGAGACATGGGTGCGCTCCTTTTGGCCCCTAGGGCATGCTGGTCATTTTTTCTTCGGAGAGTTTGTAGCCCGCCTCCGGCGGAATGCAAAGCCAGGTTCCGTCGTCCCGCTTTTCTGTCCAGGGGATGACGGTGACGATGGGCTTACTGGCAAAGGCGTCGATGAGCCCCTGGCAGTCGGCAAAGCCTTCAAGAATTTCAATATTTCGCAGGGTCGGGAAGATCACCGTGCGGGAGCCGGCCTCCGCATCGGCCAGGGCCTGGGCAGGGGTGAGCCATACCGAGTCCACGGACTCGTGGCCGTCGTGAGCCAGGATCTGATCTCCCGGAGCCACGGCGAGGAAGAAATGGGTATCAAAGCGCTTCGGCATCATGGTGGGCGTGACCCAGTGAGCGAAGCGGGTGAGGGCGTCGCAGGCGAGGCGCAGCTTGTGCTGACGCAGGAAGTCCTTAAGGGGAAGGTCGCCCTTGTGCAGCGCGTCCCGCAGGGGATCGAGCGCCGCCACCCGGGCGCCATCTCTCGGATCGAGCCAATTTCGATCGCTCGAAGGACCGGGTCTTCCGAAGCACCATCGCAAAGGGCGGCCAGCTCGGGATCGTCATCCTGCGCATCCACCTTACCGCCGGGGAAGACGAGGGCGCCGGAGGCAAAATCAATTTGATGGTGGCGCACCACCATGAACATTTCCGGGCCCGCCGGGCTTTCCCGGAGCAGCACGATGGTGCCGGCGGGAACGGGGGGCTTGGGTTGAGCTTCAGTCACAGAGTTGTCCTTCTGTAGGGCAGATTGAGGGCCTTAGCGGCCGGCGACCCGCTTGAGGAAAGTGTCCAGGGCCCGCTCTCGCGCGTCCCCTTGGCCGAGGGTGAAGTCGGGCACGATGAATTCATCTACGCCGGCCTCGGCGTAGGCGGCGAGCCGATCCCGGAGGGCCTCGGGCGTGCCCACGAGCTTGGGCATGGCGCTTGGCGCGGCGTTCCAGCGCTCGAGGGTCGCGGCGTCATCGCTCATGAAGATCAGCGCCTGGGCGGAGCGGTGGATCGCCTTTGGGTCCCGGCCGAGGTCCCGGCAGTGGGCCTCGAGCACCGCCCCTTTGTGGGCAAGGATCTCCGGCGTGCCCCAGACGTTCCATTCATCGGCCCAGCGTGCGGCGATGCGCAGGGTAACCTTCTCACCCCCCCCGCCAATGAGGAGGGGTAGGGGATCTTGCAGGGGCTTGGGCTCGAGGCTGGCCTTCGTCAGGGTGTAGTAGGTGCCGTTAAAGTCGCTTTGCCCCTGGGTAAAGAGGCTTTTGATCACGGCGCAGGCTTCATCGAGGCGCGCCAGGCGTTCGCCTACGGTGTAGAAGGGAATGCCGTACTGCTGATGTTCGTTTTCCTGCCAGCCGGCGCCCAGGCCCAGCACCATGCGGCCACCGCTGATGTGATCCAGGGTGGCGGCCATCTTCGCGAGCACCGCCGGGTGCCGGTAGGTGTTCCCGCAGACCAGCGTACCCAGGCGAAGGCGGGGTACGGCGGTGGCCAGAGCGCTGAGCGTCGTCCAGCACTCGGGCCAGGGTGCCGAGGTGTCTTCGGCGTTCGGCATGAAGTGATCGGCGTACCAGAGGCCATCGAAGCCCGCAGCTTCCGCATAGCGGGCAAGGCCGAGCACCGCCTGAAACGGTTGGGCCGGATTCGGCCACAGGCTGATTTTCATCTTTTTCCCCCTCTCCTCACCCCCTAAGCTACCAGAAAGCTCGAAAAAGCACCCCCTAGGGAGACGCCCATGGCTGCCCTGGCCTATGTCGAGGTGACCTACCATCTGTCCGGCTGCCGCTCTTTGAAGGAACGGCGAAGCCGGCTTCTGCCCCTGCTCGATCGCTTGGGGCGGCAGCGCCACCTCGCCCTGTGCCAGGCACCGGGGGACGCCCTGAAGGCGGCATCCCTGGCCATTGCCGTAGTGGCCCCGGACCGAGCGACCCTCCAGCAGCGTCTCGATGCGGTGCTGCGGAGCTTGGAGGACGACGTTGATGCGGTGGT
>RGAU01000223.1 GCA_009919975.1 Gammaproteobacteria bacterium | reverse complement strand
GCTTCGGAGCGCTGGCTCTGAAAAAGGACGGGGCCATCCCAGCTCAGATCGTGGGCCTCAAGGCACTGAAGAATGGCGGTGTCGGCGCCGGGTACCTCCCGCGGTGGATCGATGTCTTCGATGCGAAGGTACCAGGCGCCGCCGGCTGCCCGGGCGTCGATCCAGCTCGCGACGGCGGTGCAGAGCGACCCTAGGTGAAGGGCACCCGTGGGCGATGGGGCAAAGCGACCGCGGTAGGGGGGGGCGCTCATGGCTCCGGCCCTCGACAGGGTCCGGAGCCGCAGGGAGAATTCGCCCCACGAACCTTCATGAGACCCATGCCATGCGCCTTGCAGAGCGACTGCGCCATATCCATTCCTTCCGCGTCATGGACATTGTCGATGCCGCACAGCGCCTGGAGGCTGAAGGGCATCGGGTGATCCACATGGAGGTGGGGGAGCCGCGGGAGCCCTCCGACCCCTTCATTCGCGACGCCGGCGCCGCTGCGCTGGCCCGAGGGGAAACGGCTTATACCCCAGCCCTAGGCCTGCCCGCCCTGCGCCGGGCCATTGCCGCCTACTATGGCACTTATCATAACGTCGATCTCGACCCGGAGCGGGTGGTGGTGACTGCCGGGGCCACGGGGGCCTTGATGCTCCTATCGGCCTTGCTGCTGGACCCGGAAGATGAGGTTCTTTTAGGTGATCCGGCCTATCCCTGTAACCGCTATTTCCCCCTGCTCTTTGGGGCGAAGGCGTCCCTGATGCCGCTTTCCCCTCAGGCGGGCTTCGCCTTGACGGAGCGCGACGTGGTCAAGGCCTGGGGGCCCCGTACCCGGGGGGTAGTGCTGGCATCGCCGGCAAACCCCACCGGGGCCGTCAGCAGTCGCGCGGCGCTTCAGGGGCTGTCTGAGGCAGCAGCATCCCGGGGAGGCTGGGCGCTCTTCGATGAAATCTACCAGGGGCTCACCTACCCCTCGGCGCTTGACGATCAGCCCGCCTTGCCGGCGCACGGGGATCTGGCTTCGGATCGGGTCGGCACTATCCTCAGCCTCCAGGGGGGCGCGGACCACGAGTTTCTTGTGAATAGTTTCTCGAAATATTTTGGCATGACGGGCTGGCGCGTGGGCTGGCTGGTCGCGCCTCGGGCGGCTATTCCTGCGATCGAGAAGGCTGCGGGCCCTGGGGTTCTCCGTTCCCGTGGTCCCCGAGGGCGCCTTCTACGTCTATGCGACGCTGCCCCCGGAGCAGCCCGACAGCGAGTCCTTCTGCCGTGCATTGCTGGAAAGGGCCGCGGTCGCCGCCACGCCCGGTACGGACTTCGGGGTGCAGGGCGCGGCGCGGAGCGTACGCTTCTCCTACACCGCGCCCCTGGGTGATCTAGAAGAGGCGCTCACGCGCCTCGAGGCCTTTTTGGCGGGGCGCCCCGTGGCGACGCTAGGAGCCTAGGCGCTCAGGAGTCCCGGGTAGTCTTCCACGGGCAGGCGCGCACCAAAGCGGGCGACCAGCCGGGCGGCGGCGCGGCTTGCCAGCTCTGCGGCCTTCTCGTGGGGCCATCCCTGGCCGAGGCCATAGAGGTAAGCCCCGGCGTAGATATCCCCCGCGCCATTGGTATCTACGGGTTTGATGGGTGCAGTCGCTACGGTGTGGCGCGCGCTGCCGTCCCACAGGAGGGAGCCCTCGGCGCCCCGGGTAATGGCAAAGCTGCTGGCAAAATCCTTCAGGCTCGAAAAGGCGTCCTCTAGGGTGCTGGCCCCGGTCCAGGCGAGGGCTTCGTCCTCGTTGCAGAAGAGGTGGTCGACGTGACTGCCCAGCATGGCGCGCATGTCGTCGCCAAAAAACTGCACAACGGAGGGGTCGGAGAGGGACGCAACGGTACGAATGCCTCGGCGCTCCGCGAGCTCCCGGGCATGGATGACCGCATCCCTAGCGGTCGGCGACGTGCACAGATAGCCCTCAAGATAGAGCATATCCGCGGCTTCTAGGGCCTCCGTATCCACATCCTTCTCACTGAGGCTCCCGGAGATACCCAGGAAGGTGTTCATGCTGCGCTCGGCGTCCGGAGTAATGAGTACAAGGCACTGCCCCGTGATGCCTTCCCCGCGCTGCTCGTGGGCGTTGGTTTCTACGCCCGCGGCCCGCATGTCTTCCACGAAGAAGTGGCCCACTTCGTCGTCCGCGACCTTGCAGCTATAAAAGGCCTTACCCCCCAGGGCGCTGATGGCCATGAGGGAGTTCGCTGCGCTACCGCCGCTGCAGCGCCGTGGCGCGTGGTCCGCGAGGTCGCCGCTGAGCTGCAGGAGACGCTCCGCCTCCACCAGCGTCATGTGGCCCTTGGCGATCTCGTGCTGGGTGAGAAAGCCGTCGTTGATCTCGTACTCCATGTCGACCAGTGCATTGCCGAGGCCGTAAACGTGATAGTGCATGGGGGCGTCCTTTTCGTTAGCGGCAGGCCGCGAAGGCGCGGTCCATGGCGTCTAGGGTGGCGTCGATAACCGCATCGTCGTGGGTCGCGGAGATAAAGCCCGCCTCGTAGGCCGATGGGGCAAGGTAAACCCCGGCCTCTAGCATGGCGTGGAAGAAGCGGGTGAAGCGCGGAACATCGCACTGCTGAACGTCGGCGAGATTACGGATCGGCCCTTCGGAGAAGAACATGCCGAACATTCCGCAAACGTGTTGGGTTGTGAAGGGAATCTGGTGCGCCGCGGCCCGCTCCCGGGCTCCGGCCATGAGCCGGTCCGTTTGCGCTCCCAGGGCGGTGTAGAGCTCGGGATGGGCAGCCAGGGTTTGCAGCGTGGTCAGCCCTGCCGCCATGGCTAGGGGGTTCCCGGATAGGGTGCCCGCCTGGTACACCGGGCCTACCGGTGCCAGCGCTGCCATCACGTCGGCGCGCCCCCCAAAGGCCCCTACGGGAAGGCCGCCCCCAATGACCTTGCCAAGGGTGGTGAGGTCCGGCGTGATGCCATAGAGGCTCTGGGCGCCACCGGGGGCAACACGAAAGCCCGTCATGACCTCGTCGAAGATCAAGAGGGCGCCGGCGTCCGAGCAGAGCGCGCGAAGGGCATCAAGGAAAGCCTGATCCGGGGGAATGCAATTCATGTTGCCGGCGATGGGCTCGACGATAACGCAGGCGATTTCCGAGCCTCGCGTGGCAAAGAGCGCCGTGACCGCTTCCACGTCGTTATAGGGCAGGGTCAGGGTGTGCTGCGCCAGGTCCGCGGGCACCCCGGGGGAGTCGGGCTGGCCCAGGGTCAGGGCGCCGGAGCCTGCCTTGACCAGCAGGGAATCAACGTGGCCGTGGTAGCAGCCTTCGAATTTCACCACGCAATCCCGTCCCGTGAACCCCCGGGCGAGGCGCAGGGCGCTCATGGTCGCCTCCGTTCCCGAGTTCACCATGCGCACCTGGGCCATGGAGGGCACCATGCTCATGACCTGCTCCGCCATGGCAACTTCTAGCCCCGTGGGGGCGCCAAAGCTTACCGCCCGATCAATCTGCTCATAGAGCGCGGCCTTTACCGCCGGAGCGCCGTGCCCAAGGATCATGGGGCCCCAGGAGCCGATGTAGTCGATGTAGCGGTTGCCGTCCTCGTCATAGAGGTAGGGCCCCTCCGCTTCGCGCATGAAGATGGGCGTGCCGCCAACGCCGCGGAAGGCCCGTACGGGAGAATTGACGCCGCCGGGAATGGCTTCGCAGGCGCGGGCAAAGAGCTGTTCGGAGCGGTCGAGGGTTAGCTTGGGGTCGGTCATGGTCTTAAAGGTTCCCTGGGAACGATGACGGGGCGCAGGCCCGCATTGTGCGGGCCGAGCTGCAGGGGGCTCAAGGCTTAGAAGG
>RGAU01000222.1 GCA_009919975.1 Gammaproteobacteria bacterium | reverse complement strand
ATCCAGCACCCGGTCCCCGGGGGCAGCGTCGAGCAGGGCCACGGGGAGGAGGGACGCTTCCTCCTGCACCGTGAAGTGCCCGGCGCTAAAGCGCCAGTGCCGCCCGGGGCGATCCTCCGGAGCTAGGCGAAAGGCTCCCGGGCGCCAGGGGAGGGGCGTCAGGGACACGGCTCCGGCGAGCCCTTCGGCCAGCGCCTCGGCACTCAGGCGCTGATCATTCACCGCCAGCGTTTGCGGAAGGGGGCGCTGGAGCGCCTCCCAGAAGGCCTCAAAGTCCGGGAGAACGCTTTTGTAGCGCCGCAGATGATCCCCCTCTACGGTCACCCCGTGCCCCGGGGTCAGGTTGGGGGGTGGCGCGCTGTGACTTCGCCGGCCCCTAGGCAAGGTGGGGCGTAATCAGAAATTTCTCCCCCGTGGCCTGCTGCGCATAGCGCTTCAGCGTGTCCACGTCGAGGGCTTCACTCAGGGTGATGCGCGCCGCATAGTGGCTGGCAAAGGTGCTATGCAGCTCTGACACCACGCGTGCGCGGAGTCGATCGGCGCCTTCCTGCCCGAGGCGCTCCAGGAAGGGGGGCAGGAGCCAGCCCCCGATGCCCCAGGAGAAGCCAAAGGCGCGCTTGAGCACCGTGGGGCTTCGGTCGAGACCGCCGTAGATGTATAGCTGTTTGTAGGTAGTGGAGCCGTAGCGGCTGTAGGCGTCGGCGCTCCGAAGGGCCGCGCGCTCCATGGCGTTCAACAGCTGGCTGCCGAGCTCCCCTCCACCGGTGGCGTCGAAGGCGACCGTCGCTCCCGTTTCCGCCAGCGCATCGGTGAGCTGGGCCTCGAAGTCCGGATCCGTGCTGTTCACCACGTGCGTTGCCCCCTGAGCCTTGAGCAGCTCAACCTGCGCCCCTTTGCGCACCACGTTCACCAAGGGGATGCCGTCGGCAAGGCAAATGCGATTGAGCATCTGTCCAAGATTGGAAGCCGCTGCCGTATGCACAATTCCCCGGTGCCCCTCCCTGCGCATGGTCTCCGTCATGCCCAGGGCCGTCAGCGGGTTCACGAAGCAGGAGGCGCCCGCCTCCGCGGCCGTGCCCTCGGGCAAGAGGAGTAGATCAGCGACCTTTGCCCGGCGATAGCGGGCGTAGGTAGCGCCGCCGAACAGGGCGACGGTGCGCCCGAGGAGCGCTTGGGCCTCGGCGCTGGCGCCGGCGGCCACCACTTCCCCCGCGCCCTCATTGCCCACGGGCAGGGTGTGCCCCAGGCGCCCGGCGAAGAGGGGAAGGGCGGCGGCGGGAACGGTCGCCGTCAGCTTTCGGGCGAGGCCTTCGCCTTCGCTTTTCGCCGTGGAGAGATCAGCTCCCGCAAGCAGCAGCCCAAGGTCCGAGGGGTTGATCGGCGCGGCTTGCACCGCCACCCACACCTCATCGTCTGCCAGGGGAGTGGGGGTTTTGCTCTCCAGCGAGAGCGTCAAGGTGCCATCGTCGGCAAGGGTGCTGCAGAGCTGAAGCTGGGGTTCGCTGAGGGCCATGGGATGCTCCTAGATCAACCAAGGCGCCGAGTGTGGGGTAATCTCTTGTTCTAGAAAAGTCAGTGCCTCGCTAGGAGGAAGGATCCAGCCCCCATGGATACGCCGTCTCGTGCCTTTACGCCTTTACCCCCGCTCGATCCGACCATGGAAGCGGAGGCAAACCATTACTGGAGTTACCACGGTCTCGATCGGCTCCTGGCCTGTAAGGCGCCGGTCACCGCTTCCGAGGATGAGGACGGCTTCATTGCCGTGCATCAGATCTGCGAGCTCGCCTTCCACCAGATGCTACTGGATTTGCCCCGGGCCCTAACGGCCCTTGAGGTGGTGTTTCCGAGCACGGCTCCGACGCCCTTACTGCCAGCGCTCCCCTGCGCGGCGCTCGAAGACGCGCTGTACTTTCTCCGCCGGGTGAATCGCTTTTGGCGCACGGTCAACGCCACTCTGCCGATCCTCGGGGATCTCCGGGCCTTCGTGGAGTTTCGGGAGGCCCTGGGCCCCACGAGCGGCTTTCAGTCGGCGCAGTTTCGGCGTCTCGAGCTTTTGAGTGGCGCGCCGACCTATTGGCATGGCGGCACCGCCGATGAAGCGGGCACGCCTCACGTGGCGGAAACGGCGTTTGATGCGCGCTACGGAGCGGAGCTTGAGGCCCTGGCTATCGAGGTCTCTGGACGGAGCCTCCGAGATTACGCGGCGCGCCTGCGCGATGCCTGGGATCCGGACTGCTGCGCGCCGGAGTCGCCTTTCTATGCGCTGGCCCAGGGGCTTTTGCGCTACGAACGAGCGCAGCTTCGCTTTCATCAGGCTCACCTGGCCGTCGCCAAAACTCAGCTGGCTCGGGTAGGGGTGTATACGGGCACCGGGGGCTCCGCCTTTGCGACCTATCTAAGGCGCTACGAGGAGCGCCACGGCGAGCTCTTTCCCGGCCTCAGCGCAGTGGCAGGGCCGTTGAATGCTTGAGCGTTTCCATGACGAAGCTTGAGCTGACGTCGAAAAGGTCCACGGCGATGAGCTTTTTGTAGAGCCGGTCATAGCCGGCCATGTCGCTCACCACGGCCTTTAGGAGGTAATCCACTTCTCCACTCATGCGGTAGCTCTCGAGGACCTCCGGGATATCCTGGATCACCCGATGAAAGGCCTTGGACCAGGCCTCCGTGTGCTGATTGGTCTTGATCAGCACGTACACCGTGAGGCCAAGGCCGACCTTCTCGGCGTTTACTAGGGCTACTCGCCCTTCGAGAATGCCCTCGGCCTCCAGGCGCTGAATGCGGCGCCAGCAGGCGGTCCGGGACAGGGCCACGGACTCTGCGAGCTCCGCCAGGGGCTGCTGCGCATCCCGCTGCAGAGCCTCAAGAATCCTTCTATCGTGCGCATCAAGGGGCTTCATTGGAATAATTTCCCAATAAAAAGTTTTTAAAGAAACAAAATATCACATCAAAGGGGTTAATAAGGGAAAAAAGGTCATCATGGTTCGCGTTGTCTTCGTACACTGAAGGCTCCGCATTCCACAGGGCCTGCGCCATGCACGGGGAAAACGCTGACGATCTTTTCACCTGGCTGCGCGAGGGCGTCCTCGGCGATCGCGCTACCGTGCCCACGCCCTTCGGGCCCCGGCCCCTGATCTACGCAGACTATACGGCCTCGGGGCGCGCCTTTAAGCCCATTGAGGACTTTCTCCAGGCCCGGGTGCTGCCCTTCTACGCCAACACCCATTCGGAAAGCGCTTTCACGGGTCGCCAAACCCATCGGTTTCGAGAAGACGCGCGGAACCAGATTCGCGCCGCGGTGGGGGCTGGCCCCGAGCATGCGGTGATCTTCTGCGGCTCCGGCGCCACCGGGGCGATCAACCGGCTCATCGATTGCTTGGGCCTCCGCCACCGGCCTCCCGGGGCGCCCCGCCCCGTGGTCATCCTCGGCCCCTTTGAGCACCACTCCAATGAGTTGCCCTGGCGGGAAAGCGCTGTCGATCTTCGCCACGTGCCCCTGAGCGCCGAGGGCACCTTCGATGAGGCGGCCCTGGCCGAGCTTTTGAAGCGCCTCAAGCCAGGCTTCTTTGCGAGCTTCTCCGCTGCCTCGAACGTGACCGGCGTGCGCTGCGATACGCAGCGCATCAGCGCCCTGATCCGCGAGGCCGGGGGACGAGTGTTTTGGGATTACGCCGCCGCCGGGCCCTACGTGGCCATCGACGCCTCCGATAAGGATGCGATTTTTCTCTCCCCCCACAAGTTTCTTGGCGGTCCGGGGACGCCGGGGGTCCTGGTGGTGCGCAAGGATCTCCTCACCGGGGCGGTGCCAGCGGTGCCCGGGGGCG
>RGAU01000221.1 GCA_009919975.1 Gammaproteobacteria bacterium | reverse complement strand
GCCCCGGTGATGGCGCAGAGCCGGATCACGTTCCCCGTGTTCGGGGGGATCTCCGGCTCGTAGAGAATGACCGCGGGAGGCGTCACCGCGGCTTCAGGCGCAGCACGCTGGCATTTTGGTCCGCGGAGAGGAGTACGGTGCCATCCTCCAGGGTGGCGAGGCCCGTGGGGATAAAGGCCGCGGGGGTCCCTGGCGGGGCTTCAAAGCCGATGGGCAGATCCTTGGCGATGGCCCGGAGCTTGCCCCCTTCCACAGCGAATACGGCGCGCTGATCCACGTCGGCGACCAGCAGGGTGCCGTCGAGGGTGCGGGTCAGGCCTTCCGGTGCCTGAAGCCCCTCAGCGACCACCGTCGCGTGCCCATCGGCAAGGTTCACGCGGCGCACCTGGCCGGCGCCCCGTTCACTGATCAGGACGTGCTCGGCATCGTCTCGTAGCAGTGCCACGGGGCCTGCGAGATCGCCCAGGATGACGCGCTGGTCTTCCAGGTGCGCGCCCTTGGCTTCCACAAGACGGCCGCCGAGGAAATCTAAGAAAAGCACCGCTTCGCCGCCGAGAGGGAGTACGTCCATGGGGCTTGCCATCTCATGGTAGGTGCCGAGGATGGCTCCGGAGGTCGCATCGAACCTTTGGATGACCCCGGCGGACCAGGAGCTCGTGGCCACCTCTCCAGCCCCCGCTCCCACGGATAGGGGGTTCTCAAGGGCGCCCGCATACTGCCGCGCCGCCTCCGTGACCGTGCCCTTTCCGTCCACCCGGCGCAGGGAAAAGACGTCGGCGATCCAGGCGCCGTCCCCGGCCTCCGTAGCGGCGAGATCGCCGGCCACGGCGAGGGCGCTGCTGACGATGGTGCGGGTGGCGCCGCTATCGGGATCGATTTCGATTAGGGCGTTATCGGCCATGTTCGAGATGATGATTTGATCGTCGGGGGTGATCACCAAGTTGTCGATGGCGGGCGCCACGGTAGCGATGAGGCGGTGCGGTCCGCCGTCCCGGTTCACCTCAAGCACCTCTCCCTTCTGCGTATCGACGGTAAAAAGTCGGCCCTGACTGTCAAAGTTCACCGCCGCGGGAATGGCGAAGCCGTCGGCGATGACGCTCAGGGTTTCCGTTTCTAGATCGACTCGGGCGATTTGTCCCTTAAACCATAGCGGTCCATAGAGGGCACCATCGGGACCGATCTCGAAGCCGTTCAAGCCGCCCATGCCTTCCATGATCAGGCGCGGCGCCTGGGCGCCGGTAAGGTCGGCCTCGTAGAGCGCGTCCCCAAGAAACACCTGGGTGAAGAACAGTCGTCCGTCATCGGTAAAGGCCAGGGAGTTGGCACCCGGGTAACCCGCGGCAATGCGCTGGGGGGCTTCCCCGGGCCGCTGTATCCAAAGGGTGCCGGAGAGAAAGCCCGTCCAGGCCAAGGTGCCGTCGGGAGCCAGGGCGAGGTCGTCGGCCATGCCATCGGGGGCGGGCAGGGCCACGGTGACGGCGCCGCTCTCTCGATCCACGGCATAGGTGGCGGCGCCAACGACGCTACCGGCGAGGAGCCGACCGTCTCGGTCGTAGCCGAGGCCATGAATGCCGTGAAAGGGCCCCGGGGCCACGAGGGTGGTCACGGACCAGGGGGCCGGCGGGGACCCCTCGCAACCAAGCAGTAGGGCAGCGCAGAGCGCCGTGGTCAGAATGGTGTTGCTTCGCATGATATGAGCCTCCCTCCCAAGGAAAGCTCAGTGTGACCGCCTTTGCGGCGGCGGTCACCCGTCCTCGGCGTCGTCCCCGGGAGCGTCGCTTTCGGGATTCTCGGCTTCCATGCCCAGTTCCTTGATCTTCCGGGTGAGCGTATTGCGCCCCCAGCCGAGCAGGTTGGAGGCATCTCGTCGCCGGCCACCGGTGTGCTTCAGGGCCACGTCAATCATGATGCGCTCAAATTTGGGGACCGCGACGTCGAGGAGCGGGCTGCCATCGACCTCGGGGCGGCGACTGAGCTCCTGGTCTGCCCAGTTGCGCAAGGCCGATTCCCAGTTCGTGGTGGTAAGCACTTCTGCTTCGCCGCGGCGTAGTTCCGGGGGCAGGTCCCCGACGTGAATTTCTCGCCCCGAAGCCATCACCGTTAGCCAGCGGCAGGTGTTTTCGAGCTGGCGCACGTTGCCAGGCCAATCGAGGGTGGAAATATAGTCTTCCGTTTCTGGGCGCAGGATTTTCGTTTCCCCACCCAGCTCCTGGGCGGCGCTGGCCAGGAAGTGGCGGGCCAGGAGCGGAATATCGCCGCGCCGCTCCGCGAGGCAAGGCAGGTGAATGCGGATGACGTTCAAGCGGTGGAAGAGGTCCTCGCGGAAGCGACCGGCCTGCACCAGGCCTTCAAGGTTTTGGTGGGTGGCGGCGATGATGCGCACGTTCACCTTCACGGGCTGGTGGCCCCCCACGCGGTAGAACTCGCCATCCGCAAGCACCCGGAGAAGCCGCGTTTGCGTGTCCGCGGGCATGTCGCCGATTTCGTCGAGGAATAGGGTTCCGCCGTTCGCCTGCTCGAACCGCCCCACGCGCTGGGCCGTGGCGCCGGTGAAAGCCCCTTTTTCGTGGCCAAAGAGCTCTGATTCGATGAGTTCGTTGGGAATGGCGGCCATGTTCAGGGCGATGAAGGGGTTATCGCTGCGCGGCGAGTGCCGATGCAGGGCTTGGGCAACCAGTTCCTTACCGGTGCCCGATTCACCATTAATCAGCACCGTGATGTTCGAGTTAGAAAGGCGGCCGATGGCGCGGAAGACTTCCTGCATGGCCGGCGCCTGACCGATGATTTCCGATTCGGGACCAAGCCCCTCCTCAAATTGCCGGGCGTTGCGCTGCTCCTGGGCGTGGGCGACGGCCCGCTTGGCGACGGCGACCGCTTCATCCACGTCAAAGGGCTTCGGGAGATACTCGAAGGCGCCGCGCTGGTAGGAGGACACGGCGGAGTCGAGATCCGAGTGCGCGGTCATGATGATGACGGGAAGTTCGGGGTGCTCGCTGTGCAAGCGCTCGAGGAGCTCGAGGCCGTCCATGCCGGGCATGCGGATGTCGCTAAGGATCGCATCCGGGCGTTCCGTGCGCAGCCGGTGAAGGGCCGCGCTACCGCTTTCAAAAAGCGTGACGGCCATGCCAGCCTGCTCAAGGGCCCGTTCCAGAACCCAGCGAATGGATCGGTCGTCGTCGACGACCCACACATGATCTTTAGCCGTCATGCGGTTGCTCCAGCGGAAGGCTAATGGTGAATCGCGTATCCCCAGGATGGCTATCGCACTCAATGATGCCGCCGTGCCGGCCAACGATCGTTTGTGCGATGGATAGGCCAAGGCCCGTGCCCTCTGCCCGGCCACTGACCATGGGATAGAAAAGTTGATCGGCAAGGGCCGCGGGAACCCCGGGCCCGTTGTCAAAGATATCGATGCGTAGCACCAAGCGATGGCGTCGCTGGCCAATGGAGGCCTGGCGGAGGGCTCGGGTGCGAAGGGTAATGGTGGGTCGCTCCGTGTGCTCCAGCGCCTCGGCAGCGTTCTGCACAATGTTGAGGAGCGCCTGCATGAGCTGGTCCGGGTCGCAGGACAGCTCTGGCAAGGACGGATCGTAGTCCCGCAGAAAACGTAGCCCCTCGCCGTGTTCCGCCTGGGTCAGCTGCCGCGCCCGTTCTAAAAGGCGATGAATGTTGGTGGCCTGGGCCTTGGGGGTCTTGTTCGGCCCGAGCATGCGATCCACCAGGGACCGGAGCCGGTCCGCCTCCTCGATAATGATCTGGGTGTATTCGCTGAGCTCTGGAGCGCCAAGGGCGCGATCGAGAAGCTGGGCGGCGCCGCGAATGCCGCCGAGGGGGTTCTTAA
>RGAU01000023.1 GCA_009919975.1 Gammaproteobacteria bacterium | reverse complement strand
TCAGTTGCTGCATCGGTCCATCCTCAGAATGCGTTCGAATCCGGGGGCCCCGGACCTCGGTTAGACGCGTAGGGCGTCGGCCAAGCGGCCGAGGCGGCCGCGTACGGAACCATCAATGAGCGTGTCACCCGCGCGAATCACGGCGCCGCCCAGGAGGGCAGGGTCGATGCGGTGGGTAAGCACGATGTCTTTCTTGAAACGGGCCCTTAGCGCGGCCTTGAGGGCCTCCAGAGCCGCATCGTCAGCGGGCTGAGCCAGCACCACTTCAACGTCGAGGCTCTGCTCTAGGGCATCGCGAGCCACGGCGTACTGCGTCGCGATCTCCGGCAGAAGCGCCAGGCGCTTGTTCTCCGCCAGCACCGTCAGCAGGGCTCGAAGCCCCTCAGGAGCGCCTTCCGGAAGGAAGGCTGCGAGCTCCTGCGCCTTCACCGCAGGGCCCGGGCGAGGGGCCGCAAGCATAGCGGCCACCTCGGGCGCCGCAGCCGCCGCGCCCAGGAGCGTGAGCCCCTGGCCGAAGGCATCTACAGCGCCGCTGTCCTGGGCCACGGCGAAGACCGCGCGGGCGTAGGGGCGTGCAAGGGTCGCAAGCTCTGCCATGCCGGCCTCCGTGCCTTAAAGCTGCTTGGCGAGGTCGTCGAGGAGCGCCGCGTGGGCCCCCGCATCGACGGCCTGCCCGAGAACTTTTTCCGCACCCGCTACGGCGAGGACGGCAACGTCCTTGCGAAGCGTTTCCCGAGCCCGGTTCACTTCGCGCTCGATGTCGGCCCGCGCGGCTTCCAGGAGCTTCGCCCCTTCCGCCCGAGCGTCTTCCTTCGCTTCCTCAACCATCTGCGCAGCGCGCTGGCGAGCTTCCTCGACCAGGGCAGCGGCTTCCGCCTTGGCGTCCTTGAGCTCGTCCGTGGCGCGCTTCTGCGCCAGCTCGAGATCCAAGGAGGCCCGCTCAGCGGCGGCGAGGCCGTCAGCAATCTGCTTTTGCCGGGCGGCCATGGCTTCGGTGATCGGCGGCCAGATGGCCTTCATGCAAATCCACACGAAGACGAAAAAGGCGATCGATTGACCGATGAGTGTGAGGGTAATGCTCATGTCGCGTTGTCCTCCGCTGCGCGTTTGCGAGGCCGCTTAGAAAGCGGCCGAGGGCGTAATTAGCCGCCTGCCACCGCGAAGAGAAGGTACAGAGCGATACCCACAGCGATCATCGGAACGGCGTCCACGAGGCCGAGCACGATGAAGAGCTGGGTCCGAAGGGTCGGCAGTTGCTCAGGCTGGCGAGCCACGCCTTCGATGAACTTACCGCCAAGCACGGCCACGCCGATGGAGGCGCCCAGAGCCCCAAGGCCCATGAGAACCGCAGCTGCAATGTAGATGTACTCCATGACTGCTCCCGAGTGTTGTCGCGAAAAAAATAAGGTTCCGCTGTGTGCGTAAGAATCCCGTTCGCCCGAGGGCGGCGGGGCCTTAGTGCTCTTCCATCACGTCGTGGGCCTGGTTCAGGTACACGACGGACAAAACCATGAAAATGAAGGCCTGCAAGGTGATCACGAGCACGTGGAAGAGGGCCCAGGCAAGCTGAAGCACACCGCCGGCCACGCTCATCACCAGACCGCCGTACATCAGCGCGATCAGGATGAAGATCATTTCCCCTGCATAGAGGTTGCCGAAGAGTCGCAGCCCCAGGGAAACGGGCTTAGCGATGAGGTTCACCCCCTCAAGAATGAGGTTGACGGGGAACATCCACTTCGGGAACGGATGGAAGGCGAGCTCAGAGAAGAAGCCCCAGGCGCCCTTCTTAAGAATGCTGTAGTACACGATGAGCATGAACACCCCAAAGGCCATGCCCAGGGTGATGTTTGGGTCCGTGCTCGGAACCACCTTCATGAACGGGATGTGCAGATAGTGCTCGGCCACAAAGGGGATCCAATCCACGGGGATCAAATCCATGAGGTTCATGAAGAACACCCACACAAAAATGGTCAGCGCCATGGGGGCCACGAGGGCGTTCCCGGAGTGCTGGAAGGTGCTGCGGACGAGATCATCGATAAAGTCGACAATGGTCTCGACGAAATTGAGAAGCCCAGAGGGCACGCCCGTGGTGGCTTGCTTCGCCGCGCGGCCAAAGATGAAGAGGAAGATCAGCCCGAGCACCAGGGACCAGCCCATGGTGTCGACGTTAATGGCCATGAAGCCCATCTGCGACGCTTCTTCCGCCGTTTGCGCGAAACCCCAATCCCCTACGGCCACACAGTGCTCCTGGCAGCCGGCCTGGGCGCGCGCGTGCCCCTCGTTGAATTGGCCATAGACCAGATTCGTCAAGTGGTGCTGGATATAACCTTCCGCGGTGAGGGGGCCGCCAGATGCCATATGTGGCTCCAATTGGGTCGATTTTTTCGTCGCGTTGCCGCGAACCCTAAGCCGGCGTCAGCACCGCCCCCACCCGATGGGCGAGGTGCACGGCGATGAAGCCGACGAAAAAGGCGACTCCCTGTCCTTCCGGGAGTTGCCTAAGGGCCAAGGCAAGCAGGCCCACTGCGATCAGCAACTTTACAATCATGGCTCCAAAGAGCCCCCCGGCCGCCACCAGCGGCTTGGGGTTTTCCCCCGCGCGGTGCACGCGCCGGGCCATCCAAAGGTTTGGCGCCAGGGCCACGAGGCCACCGATGAGCGCCTGTCGTTCGCTGCCAAGGTCGAGGCTCCAAACCCCCAGGGCCGCAAGACCAAGCGCGGCAAGCTGCGTCCCTACGATCCGGCGCACGACGCTTACCTCCGCCCTAGGGTCATCTTCGGCGCCTGCCCCTGCAGGCATAATTGGTCCCGCCAGCGGCGCTTATTTCCATGACCCCAAGGGAAAAGCGCGCGAATTATAGGCACACCCTTGCCCCGGGGCAAGGCGCCCCAGCGCCTCCTTTTAGGTCAAGCATCACCGCAGGTGAGCAAGGACACCATCGAGCTCATCGAGGGAGCCGTAGCGAATCACGATACGGCCGCCCTTCTTCCCGTGCTCAATGCGCACCGGGGCTCCGAGTCGCTCCGAAAGGGACCGCTCCAGATGGCGCGTTTCCCGGGAAGCCTCGCTCGCTTCGCTGGGTGGCCCGTCCTTTGGCGGCGCGAGGGCCCGCTGCACCTGGCGTTCCATCTCCCGAACGGTCCAGCCCCGCTGCACAGCCTCCCGGGCGAGGGTTCCTTGCAGGGGATCGTCAAGGGCGAGCAAGGCCCGAGCATGCCCCATGGTCAAATCGCCTCGTTCGAGGAGGCGTCGCGCCTCACTGCCAAGGCGAAGCAAGCGGAGAAGATTAGCGACCGTGGCCCGCTGCTTACCCACAGCCTCCGCCGCCTGGCTCTGGGTAAGGGAAAAGGTGGTCATGAAGCGCTCAAGAGCAGCGGCCTCTTCCAGGGGGCTCAAATCCTCCCGCTGAACGTTTTCAATCAGCGCCAGGGCGAGTGCGCTCTGATCGTCTAAGGACCGCACCAGGGCCGGAACCCGATCGAGGCCCGCGCGCTGCGCCGCCCGCCAGCGCCGCTCCCCGGCAATAATCTCAAAGCGCTGATTACCCAGGGGGCGAACCACCAGGGGCTGCATGAGGCCTTGGCTGCGGATGGAGGCGGCGAGCTCCTCAAGGGCCTCCTCATCAAAGTGCTGCCGAGGTTGGAAGGCGCCTCGCTCAAGCTGTTCGATGGGGAGCGCCCGAAGCACCGCGCCATCGACCGCAGGGGCCTCCTTAGGTTCAGAGATTGCCGCTGAGGGGGCCTCCGATGCCGGGCTGACCGGCGCCGGCGCCGCGCCGAGCAAGGATTCTAGGCCTCGGCCAAGGCCTCGTTTCTTTGTGCTCATGGGTGCGCAGGCTCCTCCGGTGGGCGAGATTGGCGGCGACGAAGCTCGTGGGCCAGGGCCTCGTAGGCCACCGCCCCTCGAGAGAGGCGATCATAGGCCACCGCGGGAAGGCCGTGGCTCGGGGCCTCCGCTAGGCGGATATTCCTCGGAATCACCGTCCGGAACACGCGGTCGCCGAAGTGGCTCAGCAGTTGCCGGGACACATCCCGGGTGAGGCCGTTTCGAGGGTCGTACATGGTGCGCAGTAGCCCCAGAATTTCTAACGATGGATTGCTGTGTTCCCGGACCCCCTCTAGGGTTTCGAGGAGGGCGGAAAGCCCCTCGAGGGCGTAGAACTCGCACTGCATGGGGATCAGCACACCCGTGGACGCCACGAGGGCATTGACGGTCAGAAGGGAGAGCGCCGGCGGGCAGTCAATCATCACCCACTGGTAGGGCTCGGGGGCGCTTTCTAGCACCCGCTTCAGCTGCCGCTCCCGGCCCCCGCGCTCAAGAAGGCCCACCTCTGCGGCTACCAAATCCCCGTTGGCCGGAAGGAGGTCGTACCCCCCTTGGGTCGACTGAACGATGGCCTCAAAGGACCGCTCGGGATCGAGCAGCGCATCACAAAGGGTGTACTCAAGGGCGCGCTTTTCCACCCCCGAACCGGTGGTGGCGTTGCCCTGAGGGTCTAGGTCGACCAGCAGCACCCGGTCCCCCAGCCCTGCCAGGGCGGCGGCCAGATTGATGCTGGTGGTGGTTTTCCCCACCCCCCCTTTTTGATTGGTAATGGCGACGACCTGGCCCGTCATGCTGCGTCCTTGGATCGAACCTTGAGGAGCACCCGCTCGTGATCATAGCTGGGCACTCGATAAGCATAGCGCGCTTCCAGCGTGTAGCGGTCGTTGAGGGGCGCCCATTCCTGCTCCCATTGAGCGCCCTTCATGGCCAGAAGCCGCCCCCCCGCTGCAAGGGGCGCCTGGAGGAGGGCGCAGAGCCGCTCGAGGGGCGCGACGGCCCGGACCAGAATGCCCGCAGCCCCGGGGGCGAAGGTCACCTGCTCGGCCCGCTGTTCGAGAACGGTCACCTGGGGGAGGGCGAGGGTGGCGATGGCCTGCTCGAGAAAGCGCACGCGCTTCCCCAGCGATTCCACCAGCACAAAAGGGCGCTCCGGGGCCAGGGCGGCTAAAATGAGTCCCGGTAGGCCCGCCCCCGTGCCGACGTCGTAGAGCACGCCGGGATCGGTCAGGGCCGGCAGCACTGCGGCGCAGTCCAGAAGGTGGCCCTCCACGAGGGTTTCCGCGTCCTGCGTTCCCGTGAGGTTGAACGCCCGGGACCAGCGTTCATGGAGCGCGAGCCATTGCCACAGGCGATCGATGGCCGGGCCATCATGGGGCACCGCAAGCTCCGTTAGCCCTGCTTCCAAGCGGACCTTCAGCGCACCTTCGGCCGCTAGCACGCGGTGGACCGAAGGCTTTGCTTCTTCAGGTGGATCGCGAGCTGCGCTACCGCCGCCGGGGTGACGCCGGGAATGCGGGCCGCCCGTTCAAGGCTATCAGGGCGTGCATCGCTTAACTTTTGGCAAACCTCATGGGAAAGGCCTGCAACGGTGGTGTAGTCGAGGTCCTGGGGGAGGGCCGTGGCACCCTGCCCCTTGAGCCGCTCCACCTCGGCGCGCTGGCGTGCAATATAGCCATCGTATTTGATCTGCACCGCCACCTGCTCGGCCTCGGCCTCCCCCAGGGGCGCCCAGCCGAGGGCCGCTTCCACATCCTCCCACTGCACTTCCGGGCGCCGAAGCGCCTGGGCGAGAGAGCCTTCCTTATCAAAAGCTACCTGGCACCGGGCCTCCAGCGCCTGCGCCAAAGGGCTCCCGGGCACCAGGGGGGTGCGCTGAAGTTTTTCGATAGTGTTGTCTACGGTGCGGCGCTTTGCCTCAAAGGCGGCCCACTGTTCATCGCCGACAAGACCCAGGGCTCGACCCTTGGGGGTGAGACGAAGATCGGCGTTGTCCTGGCGCAGCAGCAGGCGGTATTCCGCTCGGCTGGTGAACATGCGATAGGGCTCCTGGGTGCCCAGGCGAATCAGATCATCAACCAGTACCCCGAGGTAGGCTTCGTCCCGCTCCGGAAGTAGGGGCGCGGCCCCCTTCAACCGTAGCGCCGCGTTCGTTCCCGCCAACAGGCCCTGGGCCGCAGCCTCCTCATAGCCCGTGGTGCCGTTGATCTGCCCAGCGAAATAAAGGCCTTCAACGCAATGGGTCTCGAGGGTGGGCTTGAGATCCCGGGGATCAAAGAAGTCGTACTCGATGGCGTAGCCCGGGCGCGTGATATGCGCCCTTTCGAAGCCGGGAATGGTGCGCAGGAAGGCCTGCTGAAGCTCGAAGGGCAGGCTCGTAGAGATCCCATTGGGGTAAAGCTCATGGGTGCTGAGCCCTTCGGGCTCCACGAAGATCTGATGGGAGTCCTTGTCTTCGAAGCGCACCACCTTGTCTTCCACGGAGGGGCAATAGCGCGGTCCCACCCCTTCAATCCGTCCCGCATACATGGGCGAGCGATCGAGCCCGCTACGGATCAATGCGTGGGTGGCTTCGTTGGTGCGCGTAATCCAGCAGGGGACCTGGCGCGGATGTACGCTCCGGTCGCTGCGAAAGGAGAGCGTCGGCCGAGGCTCATCTCCAGGCTGGGGCGTCATCACAGAGAAATCGACGGTGCGCCCATCGATTCGCGGCGGTGTTCCTGTCTTCAACCGTCCCACGCGAAAAGGGAGGGCTCGAAGGCGCTGAGCCAGCGCATTCGCTGGCGCATCCCCGGCCCGGCCGCCTTCGTGCTGCGCTTCTCCGACGTGAATTTTCCCCCCAAGGAAGGTCCCCGTGGTGAGCACTACGGTCGCCGCCCGGAACGTCAGTCCGAGTTGCGTGACCACCCCCGTAACCCGATCCCCTTCCACGACCAAATCCACCACGTTTTGCTGGAAGAGGGAGAGGCCAGGCTGATTCTCAACGAACTCCCGGATGGCCGCCCGGTACAGCGCGCGATCCGCTTGAGCTCGGGTCGCCCTCACCGCGGGGCCCTTACGTGCGTTCAGCGTTCGAAATTGGATGCCTGCTCGGTCCCCGGCCAGAGCCATCACGCCCCCTAGAGCGTCGATTTCCCGAACGAGGTGGGTTTTTCCGATGCCGCCGATGGCCGGGTTGCAGGACATCTGGCCAATGGTTTCGATGCTTTGGGTCAGCAGTAGGGTGTCCGCCCCGAGGCGAGCCGCCGCCAGGGCCGCTTCCGTCCCTGCATGGCCGCCACCGATGACGATCACGTCATAGCGTTTCTCGAAGTCCACCTACCTGCCCTCCGGGGTTTGGGGCGCGGAAGTATAAAGAAGGCGCTGCGATCGCCATAGGGCCCCCTGCCTACCTTCCGGGGCGCCGCCTAGGACGCCCCGAGGCGATAGCAACGCACCGCCGTATCGTGGAAGAGGGCCGCCCGCTCCCCTTTGGACCCGTCGGCCACCAGCTTTTTAAAGGCGTTCCAAAGCACGGGGTAGGACACGCTGGCCTTATCCACGGGGAAGTTCGATTCAAACATGCAACGATCAGCGCCAAAGCAGGCCAACGCCTCCCGATAAAAGGGTTCGGTGGCCGCAAGGATTTCATCAGACGTGGGGGGCTGGGCCGCGTAATGAAAGTCAAAGCCGTTTATTGGCATGACAAGCCCTCCGAGCTTCGCCACCACATTCGGACAGCTTGCCAGCTCCGCGAGGTCCCTTCGCCACTGCGCAAAGATGGTCTCGCGCTGCCCTGCGTAGGGTCCGATGCCCAGGGGCCCACTGAAGTGATTGAGAATGATGGTGGTGTCGGGAAAGGCCCTCGCCAGCGCCGTCACCTCAGGAAGCTGGTGGTGATATTGCCAGGCCTCAAAGGACAGCCCCCGGGGGGCAAGCTGTCGAAAGCCTGCGCGGAAGTCCTCGCGGCCATAGAGGCCCGAGGGCGGGTTGGTATGGGCGTTGCGGACCTGGGGGCTGGGATCAAAGCTGGCTGCGTGGCGAATGCCCCGAGATCGGCAAAGCCTACGATCCCCGCCGCGACCTCCGTTTCCCCGAAGTCGCCACTGGCGCTCATGGCCGCAATACCATTGACGAACTCCGTTTCCCCTACGGGGCGCAGGGACTCCGGACCCCGGGCGCGATACATGCTTGCGCACTCAATGTGGACCGTACTGACGATCCGGTGACCCGACTGAATATCTGCGAGGAGCTCGTGGAGCAGATAGCGGTAGCCGTTTCTATCCCACAGGTGGTGATGCGGGTCGCAAATCGGAAGCTCGGGGTCGATGATCGGTTCCGAAACCTCTCGAAGCCATGCTTCGTGTTCCGCCGTGCCCGGTAGCCGTTTCTCCATGATTCTCCCCTCCCCCTGGGGCCCCTAGCCGCGCTTGCGGCTATGCATTGCCAAGTAGATAGGAAAGTACCGATTCAAGGGGCTGGCGTCATCGTCCCAGTCGTCCTCAAAGAACCCCTCCAGGGCCAGGCCCACCTCCAGCTGACCGGCAATGAGATCCGTGAGGCTATGGCTGAACTCGATGGCCCGGGCGCTGACATCGGCCCCTTCTAAGAGGTCGTTGGTGGGTAGGGCGTAGCGAACCTCGGGGCGCTGCTCCGGGGCCAGGGGATCGTGATCAAAGAGAAAAAAGGCGGGATTCATTACGCCGGTCAAAAAGCGACCGCCCGGTTTGAGAACTCGAGCGACTTCGCTCCAAACCGGGCGCACCTTGGGAACGAAGACCGTGCTGACAGGGTTAATGACCCAATCAAAGAGGTCCGAAGGAAAGGCGCCAAGATCAGCCATATCCCCGACCACGCAGCGCACGCGATGGCCCGCGCGGGCCGCGGTCGCTTGGTCGAGGCGAAGCTGCTCGAGAGAGGCATCCAAACTCCAAACCTCAGCGCCGGCGGCGGCGAGCAGCGGGGCTTGCTGTCCTCCGCCGGAGGCGAGAGCCAGCACCCGGGACCCAGCGAGGGAATGAAGCCACGGCGCGGGGACGGATCGGTTGGGGGTTAAAAAGATCTCCGGGTGCCCGGACCGGGCAGCCTTCAAGGCGGCTTCGGACACGGGCGTCGACCAGCGCTCCCCGGCCTGCGCTTCCCGATTCCAAGCGGCCTGGTTATGCCGAAAAACGTCCATCGTCCCTATTTCCCAATGCAAAAGGTGGAGAAGATCCGCCCAAGCAAATCATCCGGAGTCACTTCTCCCGTCATCTCCCCGAGGGCATCGTGAGCCCGTCGCAGCTGATCGGCGACGAGATCCGCGCTCGGAAAGCTCTGAAGGATGCTACGGGCCTCGGCAAGAGAACCTTTGACCGTTTCAAGCAATGCGAGGTGCCGGGTGCGCGCCGAGAAACTGCCTTCCGGTGCCTGTGCCCCCAGAGCCGACTTCAGGGCCGCCTTTAGCGCTTCAAGCCCTGCGCCGGTGCGCGCACTGACCGCTACGGCGGGTAAGCTCCCCTTCTCTCCAGCAGCGGAAGGCTGGAGCGCCTCGGGGCAGAGATCACTTTTGTTACGCAGATGGAGCACCACGGGGGGCAGGGCCCAGCCGAGGCGCGCCTCTAACTCCCCGCGGGTAAGGCCCGCCTGGGCCGTGTCCCGGAAGTCACTGACATACAGCAGGAGCTCCGCTTCCCCCGCGGCCGCTTGGGCTCGGCGGATCCCTTCCGCTTCGATCACATCAGCGTTATCCCGCAGTCCCGCGGTGTCCAATAGAAGCAGGGGGATACCGTCGATGAGCACCTGTTCCCGAACGATGTCCCGGGTCGTTCCCGGGCGGTCGGTGACTATTGAGGTCTCATGCTGCGTAAGTCGATTCATAAGTGAAGACTTACCAACATTTGGCTCCCCAAGCAGCACGGCACGGACCCCCTCATTCATCACGCGGCCGCTTTGGCTTTGCGCAAGGAGCGCCGCGAGATCGGACTCGAGGGTCGACAGCCGTTCCGCTACTGCGGGATCCGCCAGAAGGTCGAGGTCTTCGTCAGGGAAATCGAGGGCGGCTTCTACCCACACTCGAAGCGAACTCAGCTGGGCTTCCAAAGCATGAACGGCGGTTGAGAACGCGCCCGAAAGGGATCGGAGGGCGGCTCGATGGGCCCCAAGGGATCGCGCGGAGATAAGATCAGCCACCGCTTCAGCTTGGAGCAGGTCCATCCGATCGTTGAGGAAGGCGCGCTGCGTAAACTCCCCGGGGTTCGCTTGCCGGGCTCCAAGCTCAAGGCAGCGCTCGAGGAGGGCGGCGAGCACCACCGGGCCGCCATGGCCCTGAAGCTCTACGACGTCCTCTCCCGTAAAGGAATGGGGGCCGGGAAAGTAGATCACGAGGCCTTCGTCGAGCGTTTCCCCAGCGCCATCGCGCAAGCGCACATAGTGCGCATAGCGGGGCGTCAGGCTGCGCCGGCCCGTCAGTTTTAGACCCGCCGCCAGGGCTTCCGGTCCCGATAGCCGGATAACGCCAATGCCACCAAGACCCGGTGCGGTGGCAATCGCCGCAATGGTATCGCCCATGGGGGCCTAGCGGCTCGCCGCCGCTTCAATTTGCCGCGTAATCCACCATTGCTGGGCGATGGACAGCACGTTGTTCGTCAACCAATACAGCACGAGGCCGGAGGGGAAGAAGAGAAACAGCACGGTAAACATCACCGGCATGAGCTTCATCACCCGGGCCTGCATGGGATCGGGCGGCGGGGGATTCAACGTTTGCTGGAAATACATGGTCGCCCCCATCAAAAGGGGAAGAACGAAGTAGGGATCGATGGCGGCCAGATCCTGGATCCAGAACAGGAAGGGCGCCTGACGGAGCTCTACGGATTCATAGAGCACCCAGTACAACGCCAGAAAAACGGGCATCTGAAGCAGCATGGGGAGGCAACCTCCCATGGGGTTGATCTTCTCTTTCTTGTAGAGCGCCATCATCTCTTCCGACAGCTTCTGCCGGTTATCGCTATGGAGCTCCTGCAGCCGGCGCATTTCCGGGGCGAATTTCTTCATGTTCGCCATGGACCGGTAGGCCGCTGCGGAAAGGGGGTAGAGGAGCAGCTTCACCGTTAGGGTGAGCAAGATAATGGCAAGTCCCCAGTTGTGTACCAAATGATTCAGGAGCTCAAGGAGCTGGAAAAGGGGAACGGCGATCCACCAGAGGAACCCGTAATCCACGGTGAGGCTCAAGTTCGGTGCCAAGGCCTCTAGCCGCGCCTGGGCCTTGGGACCCACATAAAGGGTCGCTTCGAAGTTCGCGGCGGTGCCGGCGGGGACCGTAACCTGGGGCTGCACAAACTCCGCCACATAGGTGCCATCGCCGAGCGCGCGACCGCTATAGCGAAGCGTCTGGTCGCCGGCGCTCGGCACCCAGGCAGCCAGAAAGTAATGCTGAAGCATGGCCAGCCAGCCCCCGGCTTGGCTTAGGGAGAAAGGGCCATCATCGAGATCATCGAAATCGACCTTTTCATAGCGCGACTCTGCCGTGGTGAAGGCAGCGCCTACGTAGGACCGAGGCCCCATTCCATTTTCACTTTGCCCAGGCGCAAGCCCTGGGGACCGCTTGAGCTGGCCATAAAGGGCAAGGGCTCGGGGCATGGAGCCCCGATTCTCCACGTGATAGGTGACGCGAATCGCGTGGTCGCCTCGAGCTAGGGTGTAGCGTTTCTCCACCCGCAGGCCAGTCTCCAGATCCTCATAAACCAGCGGAATCTCAAGCTCCCCGGCTCCCGGGGCCAAGCGGAAAAGCTCTTGAGAGGCACTAAAACGTGCCCGGCGCCCGGCGCCGTCCAACCCATCCGTACCCACCAGCCCACTCCGCGCCAGATAAGTGAAGCCGCTGCGTTGCTCGAGAATGACAAAGGGCTGGTCCGTTGCATCGAGGGACACCGGATGATCGCGAAGGGCTGCATAGGCGGGGTCGCCGAAAGCATCAAGGCGGAGCCGTAGCACGTCCGTTTCAACGAGCACCCCCTGAGGGGTTGCTGCGGGACTGCGCGACGCGGCAACGCCAGGGATTTCGTCAGCGCTTGGCTCGGCTTCGAAGGCCGTCGGCACCCCTTCCTCCGGAACACCGGCGGGCGTAGAGACGCTCGGTGGCGAGGGCGTAACCGCCACGGATTGCTCTAGCGCCTGACGTCGCGCACTGTCTTCATTCCACGCAAGCAGCATGAAGTAGGCCAGTACCGCCATCGCTGCCATGAGGCCGTAGCGGGCGATTTCATTCAGATTCATGGGCCGTCCTTCTGCTGAGCTGGGTGGTGAGGGGGTACGAGATCGACCCCTCCAGGGTGAAACGGATGACACTTTAGCAGGCGTTTAAGCGTGAGCAGACAGCCTCTTAGCCCACCATGGACCGATATCGCTTCCCGCGCGTAGGCGCTGCAGGTTGGATAAAACCGGCAGGACCTGGGGAGCAAAGGAGAAAGCGCCCACTGATAGACATCAAGCAGGCGAAGGAGAATGGTCTTTGCCACGGGCTCTACCCTTCGTCGCTCGCTGCGGCGCCCAGTTTACTGTCAACGCGCTGGAAAAGGGCGGTAAATTTCCCTGGTAAGGGGTCCTTGAGATGGGCTTTGGCGTTTCCCTGAGCCAAGACGACGACGTCCACGGGCCGGAGGAAGCGGTGCCGCCGAAAAGCGTCTCGACAGGCTCGACGCACTCGGTTTCGGTCAACGGCGCGCTTAAGGTGGCGCTTGGCAAGAACAAAACCCAGGCGAGAAGGGCCCTGCTGAGGGCGCAAGCGAACGAGCAAAAGAACGCCGACTCCGCGTTGCCTTAGATCAGGCGACGCGAAGACGGCATCGAAATCAGCTTTAACAAGAAGCCGGTGCGCCCGGGGGAATGCGTTAGGCGCCGTCGGCAAGAGAATGCTTAAGCGCTCAGACGCTTACGACCGCGGCTACGACGACGAGCGATGACCTTACGGCCGTTGCTAGTGGCCATGCGAGCGCGGAAGCCATGGGTCCGCTTACGCTTGATCACACTGGGTTGAAAGGTCCGCTTCATGGCGCACATCCAAGGTTAGGGTGTCTAAAGCAAGTCCCCGCAAAATCGGGCACTCGTCTCAAAAGGGACGCGGATTCTAGAAGTGCCCCTGGCCTGTGTCAATCGCTGCCCTTTCTCGCTTAGAAGAAAGTAAAACGCACCTTTCTACGTAAGAAGTTCACTCGTAAGTAAATAGAATTTTCTTTAAAACTGATTGTTTCTTGTTAACTCTTTGGGAGGCCTGGGCATGTGGATAGGAGCCCTAGGGTCTTCTTCTTACAGAGAATTATGGCGCGCAAAGGCTGTGAAAAAGCTTGGGGAAGCACTGGGATAGGGAGGGGAGAAGGCGGGGATAGGGGAGGGACTTATCCACATTGAAGGGGCTTGGGAAAGTTATCCACAGCTTATCCTAAGGCTGTCCCCAGGGATTCGCACAGAGTTGTGCCTTGCCATCCCTCGCGGAAGCGCGTTTCATCACAGGTGCTTGATGCAGCAATGATTCCTGGATTTTTTTTGGACGCTGTGTTTTTTCCGAAAAGCCTATCCAACCACCGGTGCAGCGCGGTAAATTGGGAACCGGTCACCAGAAAATAAGAATAATTGATCATTTTTTGATCAACAAAAGGCGAGGGGCAAGGGATGGAGTCAGTGGTGTGGCGCAAGTGCCTTGGGTATCTCCAAGACGAGCTTAGCGCGCAGCAGTTCAACACCTGGATTCGCCCCCTGCACCCGGTTGCCAGTGAGGAATCCCTGCGCCTGCTCGCCCCTAACGTTTACGTTCGGGATCGGGTCTCCGAGGAATTTTTAAGCCGCATTCGTTCCCTCGTTGATCGGGTGGCCACGCAGCCCCTTTCCGTGGTTCTTGAGGTGGGTTCCATGGCTGCGGAGGGGCTTCCTCTTTCGGCAGAGGAAGCTCGGGTTGCGCCGGGGATGGCAAGCCGGAGCGCGGCACCCAGCGCCTATGATCTTAATCCCGATTTTACCTTCGAGTCCTTTGTGGTGGGTCGGTCCAATGAAATGGCCAAGGCTGCGGCCCAGCAGGTGGCGGAGAACGCGGGTCAATCGTACAACCCGCTTCTGCTGTACGGAGGGGTAGGGCTTGGAAAGACCCACCTCATGCAGGCGGTGGGGAATCAGATCCAGAAGAATAGCCCTGGAAAAACGGTGGTGTACCTGCACTCCCAGCGCTTTGTCCAAGATATGGTGACTGCGCTTCAGCAGGGCACCATGCAGGACTTTATGAACTACTACCGGTCCGTTGATGCGCTTTTGATCGACGACATCCAGTTCTTTGCGAAGAAGCTCCGGTCCCAGGAGGAGTTCTTTCACGTATTTAATGCTTTGCTCGAGCGGGGGCATCAGATGGTGCTGACCTGCGACCGTTACCCCAGGGAAATCGAAGGCTTAGAGGAGCGACTCAAGTCGCGCTTCGTGTGGGGTTTGACCATGGCCGTGGAACCGCCCGAGCTAGAGCATCGGGTTGCCATTCTCTTAAAGAAAGCGGAGCAGGAAGGGGTTGAGCTTCCGCCCGACGTGGCCTTTTTTATTGCCGAGCGCATTCGCTCCAATGTGCGTGAGCTAGAAGGGGCTCTGAAGCGAGTGATAGCGAACGCTCACTTCACCGGTAAGCCCGTCAATATCGATCAAGTGCGCCTTGCCTTGCGCGATCTTATTGCGATTCAGGAGCGCCAGGTTGGGATCGATAACATTCAGCGTACCGTGGCGGATTACTTTAAAATCAAGCTCTCCGATCTTCATTCAAAGCGACGCAACCGTGCCGTGGCGCGGCCCCGGCAGGTGGCCATGGCGCTTGCGAAGGAGCTAACGAGTCACTCCCTTCCAGAAATCGGCGACGCCTTTGGAGGGCGGGACCACACCACGGTGCTTCATGCGTGCCGAAAGGTCGGGGAGCTCCGGGAGAGCAGCGGGGACTTGGCGGAAGACTACAAAAATCTCGTCCGCCTCCTTACCGCCTAGGGCTTTGATTTCGTTACACTAGTGACAGAGCTTCGGCGCCCTTACCGAAGCGAATAGCGGGAGAGTGACCGTCCATGAAATTTGCCGTTTCGCGCGAAGACCTATTAAAGCCCTTGCAGCTGGTGACGGGGGTAGTGGAACGGCGGCAGACCATGCCGGTGCTTTCCAATTTGTGCTTGGTGGTGAGCGGGAAAAAGCTTTTGATGACCGGGACGGATCTTGAAGTTCAGCTCGTTGCGGAGCTCGAGCTTCAATCGCCCGCGGAGCAAGACGGTGAGATTACCGTCCCCGCCCGTAAGCTGATGGATATTTGGCGCGCGCTTCCCGATAGCGCCCAGGTGAGCTTCAGTGTTGATGAGCAGCGAGCAACGCTTAAATCCGGGCGTTCCCGCTTCCAGTTGGCGACCTTGCCGGCGGCGGAGTTTCCCGCCCTTGAGGAAGGGACGGCCGACGCGGACTTTACCCTGTCCCAAGCCCAGCTCCGTCAGCTGATTTCGAAAACCAGCTTTTCCATGGCTCAGCAAGATGTGCGCTACTTCCTAAATGGCATGCTGCTTGAGCTTGCGCCGGCGCACATTCGAAGCGTTGCCACCGACGGCCACCGTCTGGCCATGTGCACCCTCACCCCGGGCCCCGGTGCAGGGCCGGAGCGCCAAGTGATTGTGCCACGAAAGGGCGTGTTAGAGCTTGCGCGGCTGATTGCGGACGGGGATGACCCCGTTGCCCTTTCCCTTGGTACGCACCACTTGAGCGCGAAGGTGGGGGGCTTCTCTTTCACGACTAAACTGATTGACGGTCGCTTCCCCGATTACGAAAAGGTGGTCCCGCAAGGGAATACGGAAGTGTTGGAAGCTGATCGTAAGATGCTTCGGGAAGCGTTCCAGCGCGCAGCGATTCTGTCCAATGAGAAATATCGCGGTGTGCGCCTGGTCCTGTCTCCAGAGAACCTTACGATTCAGGCTAACAATCCGGAGCAGGAAGAGGCCGAGGAGAGCATGCCGGTGAGTTACCAGGGCCCTGCGCTCGAAATCGGTTTTAACGTCTCTTATCTACTCGAAGTGCTGAGCACGCTCGAGGCAGATGAAGTTTCTGTGCGCGTTTCCGACGCCAATAGTTCAGCGCTTTTGGAAGATAAGGGGTCCTCTGAGGCCAGCTACGTTGTCATGCCTATGCGGCTCTAAGCCAGGGGGCGCTGGGTGATCCTGCGCCGCTTACATGCGCAAGGTCTTCGAAACCTTGCGCCCCTGGAACTCTCCTTTCCGCCCGGGGTTTCTCTCATCTACGGGCCCAACGGCAGCGGTAAAACCAGCCTTCTAGAAGCCATTTATACCCTGGCCACGGGCCGCTCCTTCCGCAGCAATCGTCTCGCCTCAGTGCTAAACTACAGCGCTGGAGCGTTAACGCTTTTCGGCGAGGTGGTACACGATTCTGGACGGGTTTCGAGGCTTGGGGTGACTCGTCAGGCCTCTGGAGCCGGGGTGCTGAAAGTTGACGGCGAACGCGTCTCTTCAAATCGGCCCCTCGCAGAAGCCCTCCCCGTTTTATTGATCCATCCAGAGTCCATGAACCTGATTATGGGGAGCCCGGAGCAGCGGCGCCGGTTCCTCGACTGGGGTGTGTTCCACGTGGAACAACCCTTCGGGTCCATAGCAACGACGTTCCGACGGACCTTGGAGCATCGCAACGCAGCGCTGCGGATGGGGTCTCGAGATTTAGAAAGCTGGACGCGGCAGTTCGCGGTTGTTGCGGACCAAGTTCATGAAGCTCGGGAGCAGTACGTAGAACGCCTAAGGCTGCCCTTGCAGACTGCTCTTGAACAATTGCAGGGCGTAGGCGGTGTGGCGCTGCGCTACCAGCCTGGCTGGGATCGCCGGCGAACCTTACGGGAAGCGCTTGCCGAGCAACTGGAGCTCGACCGGCAGAGCGGTTTTACCCGCTCCGGGCCGCAGCGCGCCGAGCTGCGCTTCGATATCGAGGGACGGAAGGCCTCGGAAAGCCTGTCCCGGGGACAACAAAAAGTGCTGGCTTGCGCGCTGTTGTTGGCCCAAAACGCACTGTTGAAGCAGAGCCGGGGCTCCGGTGCGGTGGTTTTGGTTGATGATCTTGCGGCGGAGCTGGATGAGGCGCATCGACA
>RGAU01000220.1 GCA_009919975.1 Gammaproteobacteria bacterium | reverse complement strand
GGAAAACCGCGGCGGCACCATGCTCGAAAATCGCTTCGATTTTGGCTTCGCCGTCGATTGGATGCGCAAGGATTTGGCCATTGCCTTGGAGGAGGCCCGTCGTAATGGGGCCCAACTACCCCTGACGGCGCTTGTGGATCAATGCTACGCCGCCGTGCAAGAACACGGGGGCGGTCGCTGGGATACTTCCTCCCTGATCACCCGCTTGCGCAAGGACCCCTAGGACCCTCGGGCGAACCTCGAAGCACTGAATACCGCGCACAAAAAACCCGGCAACGCCGGGTTTTTCGTGCCTTGCCAGAGGCGCCTTGGCCTGGGGCCTAGCGCTCCGCGAGGGGCTTGATATCTCGGGCCGATTTGCCGAGGTAGAGCTGCCGGGGGCGGCCGATCTTGTAGCTGCCGGAGATCATCTCGCTCCAATGGGCAATCCACCCCGGGGTGCGCCCGGTGGCAAAGATCACCGTGAACATGTTCACGGGGATGCCAATGGCTTTCAGAATGATGCCGGAGTAGAAATCGACGTTGAGCTTCTTCTCCACGAAGTACTCGTCCTCCAGCGCGATGCGCTCGAGCTCCATGGCCAGCTTCAGCTGCGGATCATCGCCCACGCCGAGCTCTGCGAGGACCTCGTCGCAAGTTTCCTTCATGACCTTCGCGCGCGGGTCGTAGTTCTTGTACACCCGATGGCCGAAGCCCATGAGGCGGAAGGGATCGTTCTTGTCCTTGGCCTTCTTCACAAACTCCTCGACTCGGGAAACGTCTCCGATTTCGTCGAGCATGTTCAGCACGGCTTCGTTGGCGCCGCCGTGGGAGGGCCCCCAGAGGGCCGCAATGCCCGAGGCAATGCAGGCAAAGGGGTTGGCTCCGGTGGAGCCCGCAAGGCGCACCGTGGAGGTGGACGCGTTTTGCTCGTGATCGGCATGGAGCGTGAAGATTCGGTCCATGGCGCGGGCGATGACGGGGTTGACTTCGTAATCCTCCGCCGGATTGCCAAACATCATGTAAAGGAAGTTCTCGGCGTAGCTGAGGTCGTTCCGCGGATACATGAAGGGCTGGCCCAGGGAATACTTGTAGGACATGGCCGCAAGCGTGGGCATCTTGGCGATGAGGCGATGGGCCGAGATTTCCCGGTGCCGCGCATCGTTGATGTCCAGGGAGTCGTGGTAGAAGGCGGAGAGGGCGCCAACCACGCCGGTCATGATGGCCATGGGGTGGGCATCGCGGCGGAAGCCGTTAAAGAACACCCGAAGCTGCTCATGGACCATGGTATGCAGGGTGATCGTCCGGTCGAAATCGGCTTTTTGCGTCGCATTGGGCAGTTCGCCGTGCAGCAAGAGGTAGCAGACTTCCAGGAAGCTGGCCTTTTCGGCGAGCTGATCAATGGGGTAGCCCCGGTGAAGCAAGATGCCAGCATTGCCATCAATGTAGGTGATTTCCGACTCGCAGGAGGCGGTGGAAACGAAGCCCGGGTCGAAGGTGAAATACCCCTTACCCGTGAGGCTCGATACGTCAATGACTTCTGGCCCTTCCGTGCCCGCCAGAATGGGCAGTTCGATGGGATCCTGGCCGTCAATGGACAGCAGGGCTTTCTTCGCCATGGCTGGCTCCTGGTTATCGCGAATCGTGGGGCGAGGGGGAACGCTAGCGACGCCCCATGCGCTTGTCAACGCGACTTCTGTCCTGGACAAAACCGCGCGCGAAGCCCCGCCCTCTGGGGGAAAACTGACGAAACTCGTTTGTGTTCAGAGCCCTGGGTCACTATCATGCGCACCGTCCTGAGAACGGTTCGGCAAGGCAGCCCGCGGGGGCTTTCCTACGACGGCGCTCGGGCACGGCTCAGGCCTTCCGAGGGGGAGGGCCAACCCATGCGGGCACCGAATTTCACCTGCGGCTTGAAAGAGGGATGCGGATGAATACACACGAGCGGCCAATTAATCTGGACCTGACCCAATTTAGCTTTCCGCTTCCGGCCTTGGCGTCGATCACGCACCGGATCACCGGCGTGATTCTCTTTGGGGGGCTCCTCTTCGCGCTCTATGCGCTGGACCTGTCCCTCTCCGCCCCTGGGCAAATTTATCGCCTGGGCGCTCCTGACCGGCCTCGGCTATCACTTCGCTGCCGGCCTTAAGCATCTCTTCCTCGATTGGGATATTGGCGACACCCTGGCCGGGGCCCAGCTTGGGGCCCGCCTCGTGATCGTCACCGCAGTGGTGCTGAGCGCCCTCGCAGGAGCATGGCTATGGTAAAGAGTGCAACCAGTCTGACCCGGAGTGGGCTCTCCGACTTCCTTTTGCAGCGGGTCACGGCCATCGTGCTGGGCCTGTACACGGTCTGTGTGGTGGGCTTCCTCGTGGTCACCCCGGGGGTGAGCTACGAGCAGTGGCTGGCCTATCAAGGTAGTGGCGCCATGCGCCTCTTCTCGACCCTGGCCGTGCTGGCTACGGCGGGGCACGCCTGGGTCGGCATGTGGACCATCGGCACCGATTACATTCGCGGGCACTACTTCGGTCGGCAGGCAACGCTGGCCCGGGGGCTCTACCAACTGGTCTGCGCGGGGGTGCTATTCATCTTCGTCGGCTGGGCCCTTGAACTGTTCTGGAGGCTATAAGCCATGGCCAAACTTCGTACCATGACCTTTGATGCCGTCATCGTTGGCGGCGGTGGCTCCGGGATGCGCACGGCCCTTCAGCTGGCGCAGAGCGGTCTGAAGACGGCTTGCGTTTCGAAGGTCTTCCCGACCCGTTCCCATACCGTGTCCGCCCAGGGCGGGATCACCTGCGCCATTGCCAGCGATGATCCTAATGATGACTGGCGCTGGCATATGTACGACACGGTTAAGGGCTCCGATTACATCGGGGACCAGGACGCCATCGAGTACATGTGTTCCGTGGGACCCCAGGCCGTGTTCGAGCTCGAGCACATGGGCCTCCCGTTCTCTCGCACAGAGACTGGACGGATTTACCAGCGACCCTTCGGTGGCCAGTCCAAGGACTATGGAAAGGGCGGGCAAGCGGCCCGGACCTGCGCCGCGGCGGACCGAACGGGCCACGCCTTGCTACACACTCTTTACCAGCAGAACCTGAAGGCCAATACGACCTTCCTCTCCGAGTGGTTCGCGGTAGACCTGGTGAAGAACCAGGACGGCGCCGTTACTGGCGTGGTGGCCATTTGCATCGAAACCGGGGAGACGGTTTATATCCGCTCCAAGGCCGTGGTGCTCGCCACCGGCGGGGCGGGGCGGATCTACTCCTCCACGACCAACGCGCTCATGAATACGGGTGACGGGACGGGTATGGCGCTTCGCGCGGGCTTCCCCGTGCAGGACATGGAGATGTGGCAGTTCCACCCCACGGGCATCTACGGTGCCGGTACGCTGGTCACGGAAGGCTGCCGCGGGGAGGGGGGCTACCTCATTAACAAGGACGGCGAGCGCTTCATGGAGCGCTACGCGCCGAACGCGAAGGACCTCGCTGGCCGGGACGTGGTCGCACGCTCCATGGTGCTCGAGATTCTCGAGGGCCGGGGTTGCGGTCCGGAAGGGGATCACGTGCTCCTGAAGCTCGATCACCTCGGCGAAAAGATCCTGAATAGCCGACTCCCGGGTATTTGCGAGCTGTCCCGAACCTTTGCCCACGTGGATCCGGTGAAGGCGCCCATCCCCGTTGTGCCGACCTGCCACTACATGATGGGAGGAACCCCCACGAACATTCACGGCCAGGCCATCGGTGTGGACGGCCAGGGTCAGGATAGCTTTATCGACGGCCTCTACGCCTGCGGGGAAGCGGCCTGCGTCTCCGTGCACGGCGCCAATCGGCTCGGGGGCAACTCGCTTCTTGATCTCGTGGTTTTCGGCCGCGCCGCGGGCCTGCACCTGGAAGAGGTATTGCGCCAGGGCGTGTCCCATCGGGAAGCGAGCGACAGCGA
>RGAU01000219.1 GCA_009919975.1 Gammaproteobacteria bacterium | reverse complement strand
GTGCTCTACCAGGCTGAGCTACGCCCAGACGCGCGCGGAGCATAGCCGCTTCTGCCGAGCAGGTCACGATGGGGGCGCACCCTCGTGATCCTTCGCCAGCGTCTGAAAGACCCGTCCAGCGGCTTCAAAGGCCCCAGGGGATAGGCCTGCGGCCCGAAAGGTGGCCGCAATCTCCTCCATTTCCCCGATAAAGCGCCAGGCCTTCGGCGCCACGGCTTGGCCCGTGGCCGCCGCTCGCTCCCTCAGCCCAGGGCTGTGCCGGTCCCAGAGGGTGTGAAGATCCTCCTTAAGCCCCAAGGCCCCCGCCAGCGCCTCTACGCTTAGCAACAAAGCGCTCGATCCTTTAGACCAGGCGGCGAAGGCGTTCTTAAGGGCCGAGGCGCCAAAGCGCCCGGCGGCCTCGGGCACCACCTGAAGGGTAAAACGAGGCCCAAAGGCCGGCGGACGCACCGCTGCCTCCGCGCTCAGCAAGAGGGTCGCGGTTTCCCCTTCGCCGGGGGGCAAGCCCACCACGGCCCCATCCCCATAGGCGCCCGAGGGAAAGCACGCGGCCACCGCCGCAGCCGTTTCCGGGGAAATTCCGTTCAGGTCGAAATAGGGCCCGCCATAGCCCTCAGCCGCAACCGCCTGGGCGAGGGGCAAGGCGCCGTGGGGGGGAACGATGGAGAGCACCGCGTCCACCCCTACCAGCACAGCCCTAAGGCTAGGGGCCTCCGTGAGCCCCAGGGCCTCCGCGCGGCGCCGGGAGGCCGCACTTCTCCCCTCAGCGCACCAGCGCACCTGGTGCCCGGCCGCCAGCAGGGAGGCACCCAGGGCTGCGCCCATGGCCCCGGGATGCAGTAGGGCAAGCTTCATCGTCGCGCGCGCCTTCTCAACCTTAGCAAGGGCCCGAGCATGCCCGGCCCGGGGCCCTCTACGCAAAAGCGAGCCCACTAACCTTTACTGCCGATATCCAAATAATCTAGAGGGATTTTTTCTTCGATGGCATAATGCTTATTGCCGCCTGAGCCAGCCCCTAAGCCGGCCTCCCTTCCCGCCGGCGAGCTGAAGAACCTATCTTTTTATACGCTACATCGCTGTTTTTAAATGATTAAGCGGATTAAGCCGGAACCGTAGGGGAGTCTTGCAGGGGTGCAATGGCCGTTCGTTTCCGGTATGTTTCCGTCTCTTTCTTTTGTGTCGTAAACATTTGGGTGCTTATGTTCAAGAAACAGAAACTCCACACCGCCATTCTTTCGGCCCTTGCTGCGTCCACCGTGGCGGCGCCTGCGGCCTTCGCCGAAATCGAAGAAGTTGTGGTGACCGCAACGAAACGGGCAGCGAGCACGCAGGATATCCCCGTGGCTGTGCAGGCCCTCGACGAGTCCACGCTCGACGATTTCAACATCAATAATTTCAGCGATTACCTGATCCAGCTGCCCGGCATCACCGCCGGCGGCAGCGGCCCGGGGCAAAACACGATTTACATCCGCGGCGTAGCCTCCACCACGCCGAATCTCACCACCGCTGGGGTCGCCGGCATTGCGCCGAACGTTGCCCTCTACCTCGATGAGCAGCCCCTGTCCCAGCCAGGCCGGAACCTCGACGTCTACACCGCCGATATGGCGCGGGTCGAAGTGCTCTCCGGGCCCCAGGGCACGCTCTTCGGCGCCAGCTCCCAGGCGGGCACGGTGCGTCTGATTACGAACAAGCCCGATCCCTCGGGCCAGTACGCCAACGTGAAGATCGGAACCGAATTCACCAAAGATGGGGAGATGAGCAACAACGTGGAGGGCATGGTGAACCTGCCCATCAACGACCAGCTCACGGTGCGCGGCGTGGTCTACGTGGACAAGCAAGGTGGCTACATCGATAACGTTGCCGGCACCCGGGACGTCTCGGAAAGCGCCCGCTTCCGCCCCGCGGGTACGGTGCGCAGCAACGGCGTGCCCGTAAGCGCCGTGCGCCAGGGCTTCCAAGCCGGGGCCGACCTGTCGAACGTGGAATTCCTCGCCGCCGACAACGCCACCCGGGTCGAGGACGACTTCAACGAAGCCACCTACGCCGGCGGCCGCATCAGCGCCCTCTACGCCATCAACGACGACTGGAGCCTGCAGGTCGCCCATATGCAGCAGGCCCTGGATTCGGAAGGGGTCTTTTTCGCTGATCCGACCCTCGACGATTACGAAATCCAGCGCTACGACCGGGACACGCTGGAAGACGAGTTCCACAACACGAATTGGACCCTTGAAGGTCGGGTCGGGGCGTTAGAAGTTCTCTACACCGGCGCCTATACGGACCGTGACACGGACCAGGTCGTGGACTATGCCGACTACCTCTTTGTCGGCCAGTACCTGCCCTACTACATCTGCGACGGCTCCGTGACCTATCCCGGCGCCGCCGATCCCTCGGGCACCTGCCAAGCCCCGAATATGATCGTGAGCTCCGCCACCAAGACCAAGGTGCAGACCCACGAGTTCCGCGTCTCCACCCCCGTGGAGAACCGCGTGCGCGCCACCGTTGGGGTGTTCTACTCCGACCTCGAGCTGACCGAGCGCAACGACTTCACCTACTTTGGGTCCGTCGACGCCAACGTCTTCGGGGAAGCGGCCCCGGGGCGGAACTTCGCCGAGAACTTCCCCTACGACACGGGCTACACTTCCCTGCCCGGGCCCTTCCCGGAGCCGGTGATTTTCCGCAACGACATCCGCCGGACCGACGAGCAAATCGGGCTCTTTGGGGAAGTCTCCTTTGATGTCACGGAGCAGCTCGAACTGACCCTCGGCGCCCGCTACTACGACATCACCGTGGACTTCGAAGGCAGCGCCAACGGCTCCTTCTGTAACTCCTTTGGCCCCGACGCGCAGAAGTTCGGCACGGACATCAGCGACCTCTACAACGGCGACGGCCAGTTCACCTATCGTGGCAGCCAGGGGGGAAGCGTCTGCGCCGCCCCCGTGACCTTCACCGCCGGCACGAGCCTCGCGGACATTCAGAACGATCCGCGCCTGGCCCAGCCTCTCACGGACGGGCAAGCCACGGGGGTCTTCAATGCCCTCGCCGCCCCCGATGAAGCCTCCACGAGCGGCATGATCGGCAAGGTCAGCCTGGCCTGGACGCCGAATGACAATACCCTGCTCTACGCGACCTGGTCCGAAGGCTTCCGGCCGGGCTTCCTAAACCGTCCCGGTGGCGCCCAGGGCCCGGGTACCTATGTGGTGCCCTTCGAGCTCGACACCGATGACGTGGTGAACATGGAGCTGGGCTGGAAGCTCGACCTCCTCGATCGCACCCTGCGCTTCAACGGCAGCGCCTTCGCCATCGACATCGAGAAGCTGCAAACGACGATCTTCGATCCGTCCATCACCAACCTCTTCTTCTCCGATAACGCGGCGGACGCCGAAGTGCGGGGCCTTGAGGGCGACGTGATCTGGACCCCCATGGGCATCGACGGCCTCACCATTCGTGGCGCCTTCTCCCTGCTGGATACGGAAATCACAAAGGTACTGATCCCCACCAGCGACGTGCAGGAAGGGGACTCGCTGGCCTTCGCGCCGGAGTTCCAGGGGAACCTTTCTGCCCGCTACGAGTGGACGCTGGCCTCCGGCCTCACGGCCCACGTGACGCCGAACCTTTCCTACTCGGACGAGTCCTTTTCCGACGTCATCACCATCAATCGGGATAAAATGGACAGCTGGATGCTCGTGGGGCTCACCGCCGGGGTTACCAATGGCAGCTGGTCCGTGGACCTCTACGGGGAAAACCTCTTCAACGAAAAGGCCGAGCTGGCGCGCAACTACGTCAATGACGTCGAGCGGGTCACCCTCGCGCGACCCCTCACGGTGGGTGTGCGGGCTTCCTTCGATATGTAAGCTTAGGCTTTGCGTAGGACCTCTAAGCGCCCCGTACTTCGGGGCGCTTTTCGTTTTAAGGAAGGCATTTCATGGCGCTGTCGCCGGAACAG
>RGAU01000218.1 GCA_009919975.1 Gammaproteobacteria bacterium | reverse complement strand
GCTGCTTGTGCTCGATTGCGATCGAGTACGGATGCAGTACCGCAAGCTCACCCAGGCTCTGCCCGGGGTGCGCCTGCACTACGCCATCAAGGCTCTCCCCAACGAGACCATGGTGGCCACCCTCGCGGAGGAAGGCGCCGCCTTCGATATCGCCACGAGCGGTGAAATTGCCATGCTGGAAAAGCTGTTCATTGATGCGGCGGACACGATCCACACCCACCCCATCAAGCGCGACCAGGACATCAAGGATGCCCTGCGCTATGGGTGCACCACCTTCGTCGCCGACAACATCGACGAGCTGGATAAGCTTGTACCCTATCGACACCGCGTCGCGGTGCTGATTCGCGCAAGCTTCCCGAATCCCGCAGCCCGGGTGGACCTGTCCCGGAAGTTCGGCTGTGCGATCGGCGAGCTCCCGGCGCTCTTGGCGGCCGCCGATGCCCGCGGGCTTCATGTGAAGGGTCTGTCCTTCCACGTGGGCTCCCAGGTGGATGGCAGCCACCGTCACGTCCGCGCCATCGAAGCGTGCCTTCCTTTCCTTCGGGAACGGCGGCCCGGCGCCCTTGCCCGCATGACCGTGCTGGATATCGGCGGCGGCTTCCCGGCGAACTACGACGGCAGCGTGGAAGACATCGACGCGTTCTGTGCGCCGATTCGGGAAGCGCTTCAAGCTGTGCCGGAGCATGTGGAAGTGATCGCCGAACCCGGGCGCTATCTGGCGGCGCCGGCGATGACCTGCCTCACCACCGTGGTGGGTCGGGCTAAGCGGGGCGATCGGATGTGGTACTACCTGGATGACGGGGTTTACGGCTCCTTCAGCGGGCAGATCTTTGATCACACCCACTACCCGCTCATCCCCCTGGACGCGGAAGGCGAGCCCCAGGCCAGCGTGCTGGCGGGCCCGACCTGCGATTCCGTGGACGTGATCGCCGAGGACTTCCCCGTGGGGGAAATGGCCATCGGTGCGCTCATCGTGGCCCCCATGATGGGCGCCTACACCGCGGCGAGCGCTAGCGAGTTCAACTCGCTGCCGAAAACCCGCGTTATTGCCTTGGCGCCGCCCGCTTCGATGGACGAAGCGGACAACGTGCTACGCCTCGCCTAGCGAGGCCCCACGCCGGCGCTGGCGTGAGCCTTACTCACCCAGCGTCGGCGGCCCTTCTAACAGCATGAAGCGGGCTTCGGCCTCCGCCACCACCTCCCCGCTGCGTTCATCGACGATTTGCCCCTGAAGATCCACCACGCGCTTTCGCTGTTTTAAGCACCAGGCCTCAAGGCGCAGGGCAGTCCCCGTGGCGACCGGGGCGCGGTAACGCACCTCGGAGCGCGCCGTGAAGCCCGCCATGCCCTGGAGCCAGAGCCAGTTCGCCATCACCTCATCAAGGGCTGTGAACAGCAGCCCCCCGTGGGTGACGCCGCGCCAACCACAGTGCTCCGCCGTCGGTGTGTAGTGCCCCAGGCACCGATCGCCCTGCATTTCAAAGCGCATGCCCAGGCTTTGGGGATTCGTGGTGCTGCAGGCAATGCAGTGCGCCGTTTCCTCAGCCATGGCTGGCCTCCTCAACCTGCGTCGAAGCCGTACCGACGAGGCATACCCAGCCGTCGGCTTCGCGATGTTCAAAGTCCACCCCGACCCAAGCCTCGGCCACGGCCTGCGCCTGGGGAGGCAGGATGCCCGATAGCACCACCAGCGCCCCGGGCTTCAGGGTCTTCAAGAGTTCCGGCGCCAGACTGACCAGGGGGCCAGCGAGCACGTTGGCCAGCAGCGCATCGAAGCGCGTGCCCGGCGGCACGGCATCCGTCACCACCAGCCGATCGGCAACGCCGTTCTCCACCCCGTTGTGCCGCGTCGCCGCCAAAGCCTGGGGGTCGTGGTCCACCGCCACCGCCTCGCCAGCACCGCTAACCAGCGCCGCAAGCGCCAGCACTCCGGAACCACAGCCAAAATCCAGCACCGCCTCCCCGGCCCAGGCCCGTTCCGCCACCGCCGCCAGGCACTGCCGGGTGGTGGCGTGGCCCCCGGTGCCGAAGGCCAGCCCGGGCGCGAGGCGCACCGCTGCGGCCGTCGCCACCGCCTGCGGCGCCACGGCGACGCCCTGGTCATCCACGGGCACCACGGCGAGGCGGTCGTCGAAGCGCAGGGGCACGGCGAACTGGACCCAGGCGCGGACCCAGTCCGCTTCTTCCAGGGGGGTCATGGTGAGGGGCGGCAAGCTTTGCCCCTCGGCCACCTGCCATGCTGCAAGGGCTTCCCGGAGCCGGGGCGCTAAAGCATCGTCAAAGGGAAAGAGGCCAGACACCACGACCTCCTGCCACAGGGGCATGGCACCGGGCGGGGGCTCCAGCAGGGGTTGGTCCTTTGCATCCTCCAGGCTTACGGCAGTAGCGCCCTGATCCTCCAGCCAATCCGCCACGGCCTCCGCAAGACCGTCGGATACGCTCAGCTGGGCGCGCAACCAGCCCTCAGCCATGGGGCGCCCCATCCGTGCCGAGGCGCGCTACCGCGGCGTCGATCGCCAGCAGGTAGGAATGAACCCCGAACCCCGTAATCACGCCGATGGCCACGTCGGAAAGATAGGAGTGGCGGCGAAAGGCCTCGCGAGCATGCACGTTGGATAGGTGCACCTCGATGAACGGTACCGCCACACCGAGAAGCCCATCGCGCAGGGCCACGCTGGTGTGGGTGAAGGCGCCGGGATTGATGATCACCAGCGCTACGCCCTCCTGTGCCGCCTGGTGAATGCGGTCGAGCAGCGCCCCCTCACTGTTGCTTTGGAAGGCCTCCAGCCCATAGCCCTGGGCCTCGGCCCGGGCCTGGCAGTCGGCGTTGATCTCGGCGAGGGTGGCCCGGCCGTAGATCTCCGGCTCCCGGCTGCCCAGGAGATTCAAGTTAGGTCCGTGAAGCAGCAGCAGTTTTTTCATCGCTTACTCTCCCTCTGGGGCGGCGCTAAGGACCGCCTGCAGCTGGCGACTCAGGGAATCCACCGTGGGCTCTCCCTGGAGCCGATAGGCCTGAAGCTCCTGGCCCCGGCTATCAAAAAACAACAGCGCTGGGGGGCCAAAGAGTCCGTAATCAGCCAACAGGGCGCGATCTTGCGCCGTGTTGGCGGTGAGGTCGAGGCGCCAGCGCTCGAAGCGCGCAAGCAATTCCGCCACGGGCGGCGCGGGAAAGATCGAGCGTTCCATGACCTTACAGGCTATGCACCAGTCGGCGTAAAGATCGAGCACCACCGGCGCACTGCCGGGAGCGCGGGCCGCCAAGCGCTGGCGCAGGGCGTCGTAGCTGGGGAGGGTTTCAAAGGCCGGGGCGCGCTCCGCTGCCGGGCCCCCAAGGGGTCGCAGGGGATCGGCGTTGCCCTGAAGCCCTCCCCAGGCGAGGGCCACCCCAACCACGAAAAGCAGTACCCCGAAGGTTTTGCCCACCACGCCCCAGCCCCGGCGCGGCGCGAAATCCAGCGCCCCCAAGGCAACGGCGGAGCCCAGGGCTAGCGCGGCCCACGCGAGCAGGGTGACCGGGCCCGGGAGCACGCGCTCTAAAAGCCAGATCGAAACCCCCAGCAGCCCCACGCCAAAGGCCTTCTTTACACCGCCCATCCAGGCGCCGGCCTTGGGCAAGAGGGCGCCGCCTCCGGCCCCCACCAGGAGCAAGGGGGCGCCCATACCCAGCGCCAGAACGAACAGTGCGAGCCCCCCTAAAGCCGCGTCTCCCGTAGTGCTGATATAAATCAGCGCGCCAGCAAGGGGGGCGGAGACGCAAGGGGAAACGAGTAGGCTCGACAACACCCCAAGCAAGGCCACGGACCCTAGGCTTCCCCCTTCCCGGGGGGCGCCAAGCCATTGCTGCAGCGTCGCGGGAAGCTGAAGGGTGTAGACATCGAACATCGCGAGGGCGAGCAGGGCGAAGAGCGCCGCGAAGACGATGAGTACGCCGGGGCTTTGCAGCCATCCATGAAGGTTCA
>RGAU01000217.1 GCA_009919975.1 Gammaproteobacteria bacterium | reverse complement strand
TCTTCGTCTTCCGTCATGACGGCCAGGAGCTTTTCCCGATCCTTTTCCGGATCAAGTTTCGCCAGGGCCGCCAGGCGACGGGCGGGGTCCGGGGCCGTGAGGTCGGTCCCCGTGAGCTGCTGCAGGTAGCGAGTAATCATCGATGGGTCTCGAGGTCTGGCCGGGGCGCGGGCCCCGGCGAAGAGGGTGGGCTAGAGGGCGTTGTGGGCCCCGTCACAAAGGGGTGCCTTGGCCGAGGCCTTGCACCCGCAGAAGTAGTAGGTCTTGGCGGCCGGCGCCTCGAAGGCCACGGGCGTGAAGTCCGTGCCTTTGTGAGAGCCGTCGCAGAAGGGCTGCTTGCTGCTACGTCCACAGCTGCACCAAAACACCTTTTGCCCTTCCGTGAGCTCCACGGGGAAGGGCGCTTTCTGGGCAATGACGGCGTCGCTCATGGGCGATCTCCTTTCGCTTGTGCGTTTAGGGGGCCTTAGCCAAAGTCCCGCTGGTCCCACCAGGGGAAGAAGTCGGGCATATCCGTGCTCGCCTTGCCGGTAAAGGCCGGGGGGCGCTTCTCGAGGAAGGACATGACCCCTTCCTTCGCATCCGGGCCCCGGCCCGTGCCGTAGACGCCTCGGGAATCGATCTTGTGCGCTTCCATGGGGTGATCGGCGCCCAGCATGCGCCACATCATATGGCGAATAAGGGTGACGGAAATGGCCGAGGTGTTCTCGGCGATTTCCTTGGCGATTTCCTGGGCCCGAGGCAGGAGCGCTTCCGGCGCCAGCACTTCCTTCACGAGGCCCCCGGCCAGGGCTTCCTGGGCGGAGAACACGCGCCCGGAGTAGGCCCACTCCAGGGCCTGGCTAATGCCCACGACCCGCGGGAGGAAGTAGCTCGAGCAGGCCTCGGGGACGATCCCCCGGCGGGAGAAGACGAAGCCAAACTTGGCGTTCTCCGAGGCGAGGCGGATATCCATGGGGAGCTGCATGGTGGCGCCCACGCCCACGGCCGGGCCATTCACGGCGGCGATCATGGGCTTGTTGCATTCGTAGATGCGCAGGGTCAAAAGACCGCCGCCATCCCGGGGGGGCAGGGCGCTCTTCTCTTCGCTGCGGCCCTGGGCGTCGTAGTCGAAGGTTTCCCCGCCCTTTTCTAGGTCGGCGCCGGCGCAGAAGCCCCGGCCTTCGCCGGTCACGATGATGGCGCGAACGTTGTCGTCGGCGTCCGCCGCGTCCAGGGCGGCGATCATCTCGTGCATCATGGTGTTGTTAAACGCATTCAACCGGTCGGGCCGATTCAGGGTGAGGGTCAGCACGCCCCCGTCAAGTTCATAGCGAATCGTTTCAAAGTCCATTGGTCCCCTCCAAGGTCCGTCGTCAGGCGCGTAGTGTGCCCTGGGCCGCGCCACCTTTCCATGGACGGGAGCGGTTGCCCCGGCCTGGGGCCCCGCCTATCATCGGAGCGCTGCGCGTCGACGGGGGAGAAAGGCTGCGCCAGCGGAAGGGGGCTCTAGGAGCGCCGCCGCGGGCAAGCTGCGTCTCCAAGAGCCCGCGCCCCGCGGGTGCATGGCAGCATGCGCCCACCTTGGATTGGTTGCCGCCGGGCGGCAATACAGAGCGAGAGGACACCATGGATTTAGCGTTAACGGATGCCGATCTGGCGTTTCAGGCCGAAGTTCGTGAGTTCATTGACACCTATTGGCCGGAAGACGTTCGTCGCGCCCGCGCGACCTCGAGCCGCTTTGAGGAGTCCCGCGGCCATTCGCCGGAGGTTCGGCGCTGGATCGATGCGCTGAACGAGCGTGGCTGGGCGGTCCCGAACTGGCCCCAGCAGTGGGGTGGCACGGACTGGAATCCCACGCAAAAGTACATCTGGGATAAGGAAACGGCGAAGGCCGAATGCCCCCAGCTTTCCGCCTTCGGCGCACGCATGCTGGCCCCCGTGCTCTACACCTGGGGCACGGACGCGCAGAAGAACGAGTTTCTGCCGAAGATCCGGGAAGAGCGCATGATCTGGTGCCAGGGCTACTCCGAGCCCGGTGCGGGGTCGGACCTCGCCGGCCTCGCGACCCGCGCCGTGAGGGAAGGGGACGAGTACGTGGTCAACGGCACCAAGCTTTGGACCTCCGGTGCCCACGTGGCGGACTGGATGTTCTGCCTCGTGCGCACGGAAAGCGGCGCGAAGAAGCAGGAAGGCATTAGCTTCGTCCTTATCGATATGAAGACCCCGGGCATCACCGTGAACCCCGTGTACATCCTCGGCGGCATCCACTCCGTGAATGAGGTGGAGCTGAAGGACGTGCGCGTTCCCGTGGAAAACCTGGTCGGGGAAGAAAACAAGGGTTGGACCTACGCCAAGGGCCTGCTCACCCACGAGCGTACGGGCATCGCCGGGGTGGCCCGGAGCGAAGTGCAGCTGGCGCGCCTGAAGCGCATCGCCCAGGAAACGGGCATGGACGGCGGGTCCCTCTGGGACGACCCGGCCTTCCGCACCCGGGTCACGGAGCTTGAGGTGGATCTGGAAGCCCTCTCCGTCACCGAGCTTCGCGTGCTGGCCCAGGTGGCCCAGGGCGGCGCCCCGGGGCCCGAGTCCTCCATCCTGAAGATTCGGGGCACGGAGATCGGCCAGGCCATTGCCATGATGACCATCGAAGCCTTTGGTTACTACGGCATGCCCTACCCGGAGCAAACGCTCATCGACAACGAAGGGCCCATCGGGAATCCCTACGTCATGCCGACCATGAAGGGCATGCTCTACGGCCGGGCGTCGTCGATCTTTGGCGGCTCCAACGAGATTCAGAAGAACATCATTTCCAAGGCGGTGCTGGGGCTTTAAGCCCCGCGCCAGTGACTTCAGACCAACCCCTAGAGGAATAGACATGGATTTTTCCCTTTCGGAAGAGCAAACCCTCCTGAAGGACAGCCTTGAGCGCTTCATTCAGAACGACTACGACTTCGATACCCGCCGCAAGGTGATGGCGGGGGAAGAGGGTTTCTCCCGCGAGAACTGGAAGCAGTTTGCCGAGCTGGGCTGGCTGGCCGTGCCCTTCGCCGAGGAAGACGGCGGCATCGGCGGTGGCGCCATCGAGCTCATGATTGTGATGGAACAGCTGGGCCGGGGCCTTGTGGTCGAGCCCTACCTGGCGACCGTGATCCTCGCCGGCGGCGCCCTTAAGTACGCGGGCAACGAAGCGCAGAAGGGCGCCTACCTTGGCGCCATCATCGAGGGCAGCAAGATGGGGGCCCTGGCCTTCGCCGAGCCCCAGAGCCGCTTCAACCTCGCCGACGTCGCCACCACCGCCGCCGCGGACGGTGACGGCTACGTGCTCTCCGGCCACAAGGCCGTGGTGCTCGGGGGCCCCTCCGCAGACTTCTTCGTGGTTTCCGCTCGCACCAGCGGCGGTCCTCGGGATGCGGACGGCATCACCCTGTTCCTCGTCGACGGCGACGCCGCGGGCCTCTCCCGCCGCGACTACCCGACGGTGGACGGCCTGCGCGCTTCCGAAGTCACCCTCGACGGGGTGAAGGTGGGCGCCGACGCCGTGCTGGGCACGATCGGTGGCGGCCATGCGGTGCTTGAGCAGGTCATCGATGAAGCCACCCTAGCCGTGGGCGCGGAAGCGGTCGGCGGCATGGAAGTTTGCTACAAGGACACGGTGGAATACTCCAAGCAGCGCGTGCAGTTTGGCCAGCCCATCGGCAAGTTCCAGGTGCTGCAGCACCGCATGGTCGACATGTTCATGGAATACGAGCAGGCCAAGTCCATGATGTACCTCGCGGCCATGCGCCTCGACGAGGGCTACGGCGCTGTGGCCAAGAAAGCCGTCTCCGGCTTCAAGGTTCAGGTCGGTAAGTCGGGCCGCTTTGTGGGCCAGCAGGCCGTGCAGCTGCACGGCGGCATGGGCATGACCGAAGAGCTCAACATCGGTCACTACTTCAAGCGCCTCACCATGATCGACACCACCTTCGGCAATGTTGATTTCCACCTGAAGCGCTACGGCGCCGTCTAAGGCCCATCGCGTCGAAAAAAGGGAGGCCTAGGCCTCCC
>RGAU01000216.1 GCA_009919975.1 Gammaproteobacteria bacterium | reverse complement strand
CAAGGCCTGGAACCCTAGAAATTGAAACGGATCGAGGAAGCCACGCGCTAGCTATCGTGCGCGAAGGGCCGAGAAAAGACATCGAATATTACGGCAATAGAGTTTCAGTGACTGACCAGGGGGACGCGATCTCCCTTTTTCTCTCCGAGGCGCTCGAGACGGAGGTTCGGCTTGCGGCCCTTCCGGAGCCCTACGCGCGGGCCATTCCCTTGGCGGAGTTCGCCTCTCTAGATGGAGCCTTGCAAGATCGTTTCGTGGACGTTGCCCCTGCCCTCGTGACGAACGAGGGCTCCCTGACGGACCTTAATTCTCGCTTAGAGACGCCGATCCCCATGAATCGTTTTCGCCCCAACATTGTGATCGATGGGTTGGAGCCCTATGAGGAAGATCGCGTGGTGAGCCTCGAGGGCCCGGGCTGGCGGATGGAACGGCTGACCGCATGCGAGCGATGCGCGGTCACCTGTACCGACCAGGAGTCGGGGGTGCGCCATCGCGAACCGCTTGAGACCTTAAGAGCCTACCGGCGGAGAGAGGGCGGGTATGCCGGGGGCATTATGTTCGGGGCCTACATGCGCATCCTCGGCGAAGGCGACGCCGAGGTGGGCCAAACCCTGACCGTAGCGTTGGCCCCAAGCTAGACGCCTAGGGGAGGGGGCGCGGGGCCCCCACCCTATACTGCCCTGATTCCAGGGAAGTGCCGGTTTAGGCGGCGCCGGACGCGTAGAGGTCCCTAAGCGCGGCGAAGTTCATAGTGCCGACGGTCTCAAGGTTGTCGTCAAGCACCTCGTAAATGGGCGCGTGTTCATCGTAGGGCCGTAAGCTGAAGAGAATAATGACGTCCTCGTCTCCGCCGCCTTCCGTATGCGGTTCGTCGTCAGCCTTTCCTGCGCGATAGGTCCCTGTGGGTCGGATCTCCTTCAGCGCGCCGGAGGGTTCATAAATCCGATGTTCCCCTTGAAGCACTAGGGTATTGAAGGCTGCAGTGTGGCGATGCGTGACGATTTTTTCGTTCGCCGCAAACTTGAAAAGAACATCTACGATATGGGCCTTTTCGTCTACCTCGAGTATGGACATCCCAATATGGGGGGACGGACTCCCGTCAGGTGCGGGTAGGGGCTTCCAATCGATGGTGCTTGCGTCAAACTGATTTTCCGTTTGCATGGGATACGCTCCTTTTGGGTTTTGGGTTTAGTTCGCGGTGAGGATGTACATATCGAAGTCTTCGACCCTTAGGCCGCAGCCTTTGGCGACCGCGTCGTAGCCAGCACTCCAGGTCTCGTCTTTGCTTTGCCAGCGAAAGGCTTCTTCCAGGGCCTCCTGCGATCGATGGAGGTCGACGGCGCCAACGTGGCCGTCAGCCCAGATCCCGGGTGAGGAGCTGTAAGCCACGGGGCTATGAATCCGCTCGTAGGCGATCACCTTTTTGATGTTCTCGATGGCTGCAGCCTGGGCCTCCGCCGGGCATAGGCCCCGATAAATCACCATAATTTCCCCGGCCTGGGCTGGGGGCGCGACGGCAGCCTTTTGCTCCGCCCAGCCAGCTTTTGGGGAAGCGAGGCTGATAAAGATCGCCAACGTGAATAAGATCCTCTGTGTCATCGGTGATGGTCCTTAGCTTCGGGTGCGAAAGCCTGACCTTGAACTGACAAGCGTTCGCAGGCCACAAGGATCTTTTGCGGAGGGGTAAAGGGTCGACGGCGACAGCGTTGCTTACGCGATCCGTAATCATTCCCTTCGCCTTTGCCTAAGCGCTTGTTCCCGTGCCCTTTCTTGTTTTAGCGATGGTTTAGCTGAACGACAGCAGGCATTACGCTTATCCCCTGCGCCCCCGTGAAAACCGATAATCACTTTTCACGGCGTACATGCACGGTCAAACTGGTTTCCCTGGCATTTGCGGTACAAGCTCGAGGAATAGAAAGCCGATGGTGATCATTGGAAGGGGCAAGGTCGCTGGCAGTCTGAGTGTTTTCGTCGGAGCGATCTCTGTCCTTGCGGTGCTCGCAGGGTGCGGTAGCGAGACCCCTGGCGTAGAGCCGGAGACGAAGCCGAGGCCTGCGCTTGTCCATCGCGTTGCGCTTAGCTCCGGTGCGACGGAGCACCAGTTCGTTGGTCGAGTCCAAGCCCTCCAGTCCGTGCCCCTCGCCTTCGAAGTTTCGGGCGTGCTCGCTTCCTTGGCGCCTCGGGAAGGGGACTATTTCGTAGCGGGGGAGCTCCTTGCCCAACTCGATACCGAACCCTTCGTGCTCGCGCGGCGCCGGGCCCAGGTCGAGCTTGAGCTTGCGTCTCTTCGGTTGGAGCGGGCGGAGGCCCTGCGGGAGCGGGGGAGCCTTGCCGTTGCCGAAGTGGATGAGGCTCGGGCCTTGCGGGCCCTGAAGGAGGTCGCCTTTGAGGAGGCTCAAAAGGCGTTCGACGATACGTCCCTCTACGCGCCTTTCGACGGTCGGCTGGCCAGACGTCATCGGGAGCCAGCTATGCATGTCCCGACGGGAGATGCGGTGCTTACCGCTCTCAATCTTTCTCAGGTGAAGATCATCGTTCAGCTGGGTCGAGCCCGTCGTCTCGAATTGGAGGATGGGGGTCGGTTCCTCGCCGAGGCGATTTTCCCCGGCGCCCCGGAGCAAGTCTTTCCCCTTCGCCTCTTGGATAATCGCGCTGAGGCCGATCCGGGGGCGCAAAGCTATGAAGTCGCCTTCACGCTCGATCAACCGGCGGATCTTCCCTTTGTTCCAGGCATGCAGATGACGGTCCGGCTGCGCCCCGCTGCGGAAGATCGTCTCCTTGGGATTCCCGTGGTTCCCCTGGCGGCGCTGGCGTCCTTTGCAGAGAGGCGTCGCGGGTTTTACGTCTGGCGCGTAGACCGGGCCACGAATACGGTGCGGGCGCAGCCCGTGTCCCTTGGTTTGCCCACGGGGGAGGGGGTTCTTGTCCTTGGGGGGCTGGAAGCTGGGGACGAGGTCGTGGTGGCCGGAGTCACCCACCTTGCTGAAGGGATGCGGATCACGCCAAGGGATCGCCTGTGAGCCTTGAGGCCATCGCTCGTTTTTCCCTCCAGCGCCCCCTTTACGTCGCGTTTCTCGCGCTCCTGTGCCTCGGCAGCGGGCTGTGGGGCTTTGAGAAAATCGGGCGCCTTGAGAATCCCCAGTTTCCCGTAAAGAACGCCTATGTCATTACGCCCTACCTTGGCGCGAGCGCGATGGAAGTCGAGCTTGAAGTGACCGACCGGATTGAAAGCGCCCTGCAGGAACTTCCCTACCTAGAGAAGATCACCTCTCGCTCGGTCCCGGGACGATCAGAGGTGCTGGTTGAGGTGATCGAAACCTATGACGACGGAGATTTACCGCAGATTTGGGATGAGCTCCGGCGACGGGTAGGGGAGGCTGCGCGGCTGCTTCCTCCAGGCGCGGGCGTCCCGCTGGTCGAGGACGATTTCGGCGACGTGTACGGCATTCTTTACGCGATCCGAAGTGCAGGCTATCCCCCCGAATTTCTTCGCCGGACAGCTCGGACCCTAAGCTCGGGAATCAAGCAGATCCCGGGGGTCGCGAAGGTGGCCCTTAGTGCCCTTCCGGAGGAAGCCGTCTATTTAGAGTTCGGCCAGGAGGGGCTGCTTTCCCTAGGCATTCCCCCGGATTCGCTTTTCGATACGATTCGTCGCGAGGCCCTCGTTTCCGACGCGGGGTCGGCCCTGGTGGACGGGGTTCGGCTCAACCTTGCCGCGGATCGCGTCTTTCACCTTGAGGAGCAGCTTGAGGGTCTCCGCTTTGGGCGCCCCGGAGACACGACCTTTCTTCGCTTAGATGAGCTGGGGCGTGTTCGCCGCGCTCCCCTCGAGCAGCCCTTTGAGCTCGTTCGTCACAATGGGGAAGAGGTCTTTATTCTTGGGGTGTCCGTGACCCAGGGAAAAAACGTCGTCACCGTGGGAAAGGCGGTCGAAACGCGGCTTCAGGAAATGCTGAGCATCCTGCCGGTGGGGATCGAAGCTTTCCCCATCTACGAGCAGCACAAGGTGGTGGAGGAGGCGGTCAATGCCTTTATGGTGAATCTGGCCATTTCCATTGCCACCGTTACCGG